>JAYTZE010000319.1:0-6912 GCA_043742385.1 Ilumatobacteraceae bacterium | reverse complement strand
TCGAGCGCAACAACATCATCACAATGTTCACCGAACTGCTCGACGGGCTGTACGTCCACCTGCCGCTCAAGAGGGCGATGTACGGAATCGACCCGGTGCAGCAGCTGCGCCGTCTGCACGAGCGAGCACGGCTGATGAGCGACGACGCCTTTCATCGAGAGATCGGCAGCATCCTGACCAACTTGCGCGATGCGCACACCGCGTACATCGCCCCATCGCCGCTCGCCGGTTCGGCGGCGCGATTGCCTTTTCTCGTCGAGCAGTTCGGTTCGGAGTCTGTGCCGCGGTTCATCGTCTCGAAGGTCATACCCGACCTGGTCACCGACGACGACTTCGTCGAGGGCGTCGAGATCATCGAGTGGAATGGTGTACCGATCGTCGACGCCGTTCGCCGACGAGGCGAGAGTGAGCGTGGCGGACGACCCGATAGCGCCATGGCGAGAGCACTCGACTCGCTGACGTTCCGTCCGCTCGGAATCGGACCGCCGCCCGACGAGAGGTGGATCATCGTCGGGTATCGGCCTGGCGACGACGCTCCATTGCGCGAGCTTCGCTTCGATTGGCGGTTCATCTATCCAGGTCCCGCGCCCGACGCCGCCCACCCCACTGCGCCAGCCGCTGCGGCAACGGCGATCCACCCCGACCGCGCCATGGTGCGGCGAGCCAAGAAGCTGTCGTTCAACTCGGCGCTGTGGGAAACCGAACGGCATGACCGAGTCGCCGCCGCTGGAGTGGGTGTGGGCGACAGTGGATGGATCACCGGTCAGTTTCAGGACAGTGTCTCTGCACGTGTGGTGTCGGTGGCAGGGCGCGACTACGGATACCTGAGGCTGTGGAGTTTCGAGCTCAGCGACGACGATGGCTTCATTGCCGAGGTCGTGCGCCTGCTCGCTGAGCTACCGCAAGATGGACTGATCATCGATCTGCGCGGCAATCCCGGCGGTCTCATCTGGGCTGCCGAACGGTTGCTGCAGCTGTTCACACCATCACCGATCGCCCCGACACGGTTCTCGATCATCGCCTCGGATCTCACCCGGTCCATGACCGATGCACCGCAGAACCGCCGGTCGTTGAGTCCTTGGCGGCGCACACTGCTCGATGCCATCGGTACGGGCGAGGTCTATTCGCAGTCGGTGCCGATCACACCATCCGAACGCTGCAACGACATCGGTCAGGTGTACGGCGGACCCGTGGTCTCGGTCGTCGACTCAACGACGTACTCGGCAGCCGACCTGTTCGCCGCGGGCTTCGCCGACAACGGCATCGGCACCGTCGTCAGCGTCGGCCGGGCCACGGGCGCCGGTGGCGCCAACGTGTGGTGGGCAGACACGTTGAACAGCGTGCTTGCCGGCACGCCGCATCAGCTGCCACGGCTGCCGAAGGGGGTCGGGTTCACTCTGTCGGTGCGCCGGGCGACCCGCATCGGCGCATCCGACGGCGCCCCGATCGAAGACATCGGCATCATCGGACATCGCACATACGCGATGACCCGCGACGACCTCCTGCTCGGAAACACAGACCTGCTCACGTTCTGCGCCCGATTGATCGAGTCCGAGCCGGCCACGTCGCTCGTTGTTCGTTGGAAGGCTCCGGTGCTCGATCTCGAGGTCGGCAGACTCGATCGGATCGACGTCTACGTCGATGGCCGTCCACATCAATCGCACGACGTGGTTGACGCACTGCAGCTGTCACTCGGACACCCGCAACAACTGATTCGTGTCGAGGGGTATCGCGGCGAGAATCTGCATCAAGTTCGAACCATCCGACTGACCTGAACCCGGGCATCAACCGCTACCGTGCCCGAAGTGTCTGCCCCGCTCTGTGTCATCGGTGACTTCGCCTGGGACGTGCTGATCCGTACCAACAGCAAGCTGCTCACGGGCGGCGACACGTTCGGCGAAGTCATGCTGACGCCGGGTGGCAGCGCCGCCAATGTCGCCGTGTGGGCAACTCGATGCGGGCTCGAAACCGAGTTCATCGGCAAGATCGGTCGCGACCGTTTCGGCCAGCTGGCACAAGAGGACCTCGACAAGGAGCACGTGACGAGTCACTTCGTCGAGACCGACGAGCATCTCACCGGCTGCGTGGCGGTCTTCGTCGATCAGACAGGCGAGCGCTCGATGGTGTCGGGTCGTGGCGCCGACTTCTATCTGCTGCCATCGGAGGTGCCGAAAGACTCGGTGCGACGCGCCGGCCATTTGCACATGACCGCCTGGTCGTTCTTCGTCGACCCACCGCGCTCGGCGGCTCGCGCTGCTGCCCATCTCGCCCAGGAATGTGGGGCGACGTTGTCGTTCGATCCTGGCTCGTTTCAGATGATCAAAGAGATGGGGGTCAACCAGTTCTTGGCCGTCACTCAGGACCTCGGTATCGACATCTTCTTGCCCAACTATCAAGAGGGCGAGGTATTGACTGGCCTCGACGAGCCCGAGGCGATCGCCGCTGCGCTGGCCAAGCTGTATCCGCAGGCGCTGATCATGCTGAAGCTCGACGCCGACGGCGCGCTGGTCTACGACCACGGCATCGCCACGCCTGTACCGCCGGCGACAAACAACCTGGTCGACGCGACCGGGGCGGGCGACTCGTTCGCCGGGGCGTTCCTGGCCCGTTATCTCAGTGGCGCGACAGCAACCGAGGCAGCCCACTTCGCCACAATGATCTCGGCGTGGGTGATCGAGCATCTCGGCGCGCGCCCCGAGCCCGATACGCGCTTGCGGGCGATCCTGTGACTGCTGGCAGGCTGTACATATGACGACATCCACCGATCGCTTCCGATCCCTGCACACAGCCGGCACCTTCGTGATGCCCAACCCGTATGACCTCGGCTCCGCTCGACTCCTGGCCGCCCTGGGCTTCACTGCATTGGCCTCGACCAGCGCCGGATTCGCAGCAACGCTTGGCCGTCTCGACATGATGGTCGGTCGAGACGAGGTGTTGGCCCACGTCGGCCCACTCGCAGCGGCCACCGATCTGCCGCTCAACGTCGACTCCGAGCGGTGCTACGCCGACGACCTGGCCGGTGTCACCGAAACCGTCGAACTGTTGGCCGAAGCCGGCGCCGCTGGCTGCTCGATCGAGGATTGGAACCCGATGACCAACTCGATCGACCC
Source organism: Ilumatobacteraceae bacterium (assembly GCA_043742385.1). Lineage (GTDB taxonomy): Bacteria > Actinomycetota > Acidimicrobiia > Acidimicrobiales > Ilumatobacteraceae > JAENVT01. The sequence goes on along the minus strand of JAYTZE010000319.1, from coordinate 3,802 downwards.
GATCGATGTCGCCGTCGCGCGCGTCGGCGCGGCGGTTGCCGGAGCTGCCGACACCGGAGTCGTACTGACCGCGCGTTGCGAGAACCATCTGCACGGCATCACCGACCTCGACGACACCATCGCTCGGCTGCAGGCATACGTCGCGGCCGGAGCCGAAGTGGTGTATGCCCCCGGCCTCGTCGACCTCGACCAGATTGCGACTGTCGTCAACGCCGTCGGCGTGTCGGTGAACGTTCTGATCCTGCCGGGTGGGCCCAGCGTCGATCAGCTTGCTTCCGTCGGCGTACGCCGCGTGTCGACCGGCAGCCTGCTGTCGCGGATCTCTCACGGTGCCATGGTCGCCGCCGCCGAGCGACTGCGCGACGACGGTGTCATCAACAAGACCGAGCCGTTCCTCTCGGGAACGCTGGCAGCTCAGGCGCTGCACGACTGATCAAGCCGTAAGTGGGGGGCTCTCACTGACCAGCGGGTGCTCGATCGTCACCCGGTAGTGCACGCCCAATGGCAGGTCGTTGGAGTGACAGGTGAAGCTGAGGTACGGCCAACCCATGCCGGGCGTCTGCTCGGATTCCACCAGGCGAACCGTGATGTCGGCCACGCCATAGGCCGTGGCCATCTGGGTGCGGCCGTCGACGACGACCTGGGTCAAGGTGGCCTCGGCGACAACGATCGCGTCGTGCAACATGATCCCGAACGCCTCGGGAACATAGAACCCGACGGGCGCGCCGGGCTGCTCGGCCGTGGTGCGCACGACGATGCCGCGTTGTTGCGCCGGCGCAACGGTGACGACGCCGCTGAAGACGATGACTCTGATGCGCTTGCCGTCGATGTCGCGGACGAGGTGCTGTAGCGTCGGTTGCGGCGCCGCATTCTGCAACGCGTATTGCATAGTCATGACCTCCCTGCGCACGACTGTAGACGAGGCCCCGCGCCAAACCAGGCAAGGCCTAGCGGAAGTCACGACTGGCCGTCGATGCCGGCACGGGCAGCAGTATCAACTCGTCGGCAACGATGTTGATCACGCCCTCGGCGCGCTCCAGACGGCCACGGATCAGCAAGGCCGGCGCGCTGCGTGCGATCGTGCGGTAGCGGGCCCAACAACCCTTCGACACGACGATGTTGATCAACCCAGTCTCGTCTTCGAGGTTCATGAACGTGACCCCTTGGGCAGTCATCGGTCGCTGGCGATGAGTCACGATTCCGGCTACCAACACCTTGCACTTCGGCTTGCAGTCCCACAATCCGACAGCCGTGACAACGCCTCGCTGGCGCAATTCATCACGCAGGAACCGGGTGGGATGACCGTTGGGTGCCACCCCGGTGGCCCACAGATCGGCGACTGCGGTCTCCATCGCGTCCATGCCGGGCAGGCGCGGCGACCGCTCGCCGGTGATGATGCCCTGCAAGCGATCCGACCGTGATTGCACGGCGGCACCCACAGCCCACAGCGCCTCACGACGTTGCAGCCCGAAGCATTCCTCGAACATCCCCGCTGTAGCCATGGCCTCGAGTTGTTGCAATTGCAACTGTGATGATGAAGTGAAGGGGACCCGACGCACCAGATCTTCGAGCGAATCGAACGGGCGGCCGGCCTCGATCTCGGCAGCCAGGTCGGTGCCGATGCCACGAACCGAGCCGATGCCCAACCGAACGGCAACATCGCCAACCGAGTCGGGACATGGCTGCAGTGTTGCTGTTGCGAGCGACGCGTTGAGATCGGGCGTGCGCACCACCACACCGTGTCGCCGCGCGTCTTGCGCCAGCGAGTGTGGACTCCAGAAACCCATCGGCTGGGCATTGAGCAACGCCGCGCAAAAGGCCGCCGGCTCGTGGAACTTGATCCATGCCGAGGCGTAGACGAGGTACGAGAAGCTGACGCTGTGCGATTCGGGGAACCCGTAGTTGGCGAACGCTGCCATCTTGGTGAAGATCTCGTCGGCGACATCACCGGTGATGTTCCGCTCGGCCATGCCTTCGTACAACCGGGCTTTCAACTTCTCCATCCGTGCCCTGCTGCGTTTCGAACCCATGGCCTGACGCAATTGATCAGCGTCACTCGGTGTGAACCCGGCGACATCGATGGCCATCTGCATCAGTTGCTCTTGGAACAGCGGCACACCGAGTGTCTTGCCGAGCGAGTTCTCGAGCAGCGGATGCAGGTAGGTGATGGGCTCTTGACCATTGCGGCGGCGGATGTAGGGATGCACCGACCCACCTTGAATCGGGCCAGGGCGGATGAGCGCGACCTCGACCACCAAGTCGTAGAAGCGACGCGGTTTCAGGCGAGGCAACGTGGCCATCTGGGCCCGCGACTCGATCTGGAAGACACCAACGGTGTCGGCGCGGCACAACATCGCGTAGACGTCGTCTTCTTGCGGAATGGTGGCCAGATCGACTTCATAGCCACGGTGCTCGCGGATGAGATCGACGGCATAGTGCAGCGCGCTGAGCATGCCCAGGCCGAGCAGGTCGAACTTCACCAGCCCGGCTGCGGCGCAATCGTCTTTGTCCCACTGCAGCACACTGCGTTTGTCCATGCGCCCCCACTCGACGGGGCAGACCTCGATCACCGGTCGGTCGCAGATGACCATGCCACCGGAATGAATGCCGAGGTGGCGCGGCGCATCTTCGATCTCGGTCGCCAACTCCAACACTGCCGGCGGGATGCCGTGATCGGGCTGGTTCGCTGTGGTGGAGACATTGCCCCAGGCATCGATCTGCTTGCTCCATGCATCTTGCTGGCCGGGTGCGTAGCCGAGCGCCTTGGCCATGTCACGTACCGCCGACCGCGCTCGATAGGTGATGACGTTGGCCACCTGCGCGGTGTGGTGCCGGCCATAGCGCTGGTACACGTACTGGATCACCTCCTCGCGCCGGTCGCTCTCGATATCGATGTCGATGTCGGGGGGCCCATCGCGTTCGGTCGACAGGAACCGCTCGAACAGCAGTCCCAGCGACACGGCGTCGGCCTTGGTGATGCCGAGGGCATAGCACGCCGCGCTATTGGCCGCGCTGCCGCGACCCTGGCAGAAGATGTTGGCCCGATTGCAGAACTCGACGAGATCCCACACCACCAGGAAGTAACCGGCGAACCCGAGATGTTCGATGACGTCGAGTTCGTGGTCGATGGTGCTCCAGGCCCTGGCGCGCAGCGACAGATCCTCGTGGGCCGCCGGTCGCTCGCCGTACCGATGACGACCACCCTGCTCGACGATGTGGCGCAGGTACTGCATCTCGCTGAGTGTCGCCGTATCGTCGGAGTTCCTCGGGCAGGGGAACGGCGGCAGATTCGGCGCGACCAGCGACAGATCGAACGCGGCTGCCCGCCCGATCTCGGCGGCGGTTTCGACCACGCCGGGATAGCGCAGGAACCGGCGGGCTTGCTCGGCTCCGCTGCGCAAGTGCGCGCCGGTCGACGCCGGTAGCCACGGATCCAGTTCGTCGAGGCTGCGCCTGGAACGGACCGCGGCGATTGCCGTGGCCAACTTGCGCTGCGACGGTGTGGCGTAGTGCACGTTGTTGGTGGCCACGCAGGCCAGGTCGTGGCGGGCCGCCAGTTCGGCCAAGGCATCGTTGCGTGCCGAGTCGAGCGGGTCGCCGTGATCCCACAACTCGACCACCACACGGTCACGGCCGAACAACTCGATGAGTCGTCGCAGTTGCTTGGCCGCTGCTGCAGGTCCGTGCTCGACCAGCGCTGCCGGCACGGCGCCCTTGCGGCAACCGGTGAGCACCCACCCGTGCCCGGCCATCGCATCGGCGATGTCGAGCATGGTGAACTTCGGCGCGCTCTTCTCACCCG
>JAYTZE010000318.1:0-3531 GCA_043742385.1 Ilumatobacteraceae bacterium | reverse complement strand
CCGAGTCGGTCGGGGCAGCGGTGTCGGCCGGAGCAGCGGAGTCGCTCGAGTCTGTGTCGTCGCTGCCGCATGCGGCGGCGAACAACGCGCACGCGGCCAGCAGGCCAACCGCGGAGCGACGTACTCGGCGGTTGACGGTTTGCTGCGGATATGAGCTGTGAGTTTTCATACTTCCCCCCATGTAGACACCGTGAACGAGTTCGCAGGTGTGTGAGCTGCGACACCACCCCAGTCGCATGTGACGGTCATTTCAGCACAAACATCCAATGTTTTCTACTTGATCGTCGTAATTGTTTTCGCAGATCGTTCGCTTGGCATGGTCATTTTGTCCTACCTTTCTGAGGGAGAACATGAACTTCGATCACTCCGCATCCACCGTCGAGCTCGTCCAGCGGCTCGAGTTGTTCATGGACGAGCACGTCTATCCGAACGAGGCACGCTTCTTTCGCCAGTCGATGGAGCTCGGGCCGTGGGCGGTCTGGCCTGTGGTCGAGGAGTTGAAGCCACTGGCTCGCGCGGCTGGCCTGTGGAACCTTTTCCTCCCGGAAAGCGAGCTGGGTGCCGGATTGAGCAATCTGGAGTATGCGCCGCTGTGTGAGGTGATGGGGAGATCGCACCTCGCCCCCGAAGTCTTCAATTGCTCGGCACCCGACACCGGCAACATGGAGGTGCTGGCGCGTTACGGCACTCCTGAGCAACAGCAGCAATGGCTGCGTCCACTCCTGGCCGGCGAGATCCGCTCGGCCTTCGCGATGACCGAGCCCGCCGTCGCGTCCAGCGACGCAACGAACATCGAGAGCTCCATCACGCGTGACGGCGACGACTACGTGATCAGCGGGCGCAAGTGGTACACCACCAACGCGACCGACCCCAGGTGCACGATCATCATCTTCATGGGAAAGTCTGATCCGACCAACCCGGATCGACATCGTCAGCAATCCATGATCCTGGTCCCGAAGGACACGCCAGGGGTCACTGTCATCCGGCCGCTGCCGGTCTTCAACTTCTACGGCATGCCCGACCGAGCGTCGGAAGTCGAGTTCGACGACGTTCGCGTCCCGGCCTCGAACATGTTGCTCGGCGAGGGACGAGGCTTCGAGATCGCGCAGGGCCGCCTGGGGCCGGGGCGGATCCATCACTGCATGCGACTGATCGGACTCGCGGAACGAGCTCTCGAGATGATGTGTCGACGAACCGCGCAACGCGTCACCTTCGGTCGGCCGGTCTCTGAGCAGACGGTGACGTTGGAACGAATCGCCGAGTCGCGCATCGCCATCGAGCAGACCAGGCTGCTGACGTTGAAGACCGCCCACCTGATGGACACGGTTGGCAATCGAGAGGCCCGGCGCGAGATCGCGATGATCAAAATCGCGGCTCCCAACATGGCGTGCAAAGTCGTGGACTGGGCCATCCAAGCGTTCGGGGCAGCCGGTACGAACAACGATTTCGGCCTTGCCGCGGCATACGCGACAGCGCGACTGCTGCGCCTCGCTGATGGGCCGGACGAGGTCCACCGCAATCAACTCGGCGCGCTCGAGGTGCGCCGGCACGCGGGCAAACCCCCGCTCGAGCCTCACAACATCTTCGTTCCCGACTGGGGCTGAGCCGATGAGGCCGGTCTGGGGCTCGTGGTCACCTCGTCGTTTGTTCAGCGACGAAGCCGGCGATGGAGCCGGCGGCCATTGTTCGCAGTAGCAACACATGAGCGTCTCGTCGGAGGCGACCGCTGAACGGGGTGGAGTTGATGAGCCCGAGTACCGCATGCACGGCAGCACGCACCTCCTTGGCGTCGAGCGCCGTGGCGTCTTGGGCAGCAACGATGTCGACCCAGATGTCGACGTACGCGCTTTGCAAGTCCTTGACTCGTCGCTGGTCACGCTTTCGGGCCTGGACCAGGTCACGAAAATGAACAGTGATCAGCGACCGGTTGTCGACCGCGAAGTCGACGTGCATCGCGATGATGGGCTCGAGCGCGTCGTGGGGCGAGACGCTGTCGACGATGACGGTCGCCTTCGTCAGCAACGATTCGCTGATTCGTACGAGCATTTCCCCGAGCAGGCTCTCCTTGCCGTCGAAGTGGTGGTACAACGCCGGGCCCGAGAGGCCGACTGCGCTTCCGATGTCGTCGACGGTCACCTTCGCGAACCCGCGCTCTGCGAACAGGTCGGCGGCGACAGACAACAACTCGTCTCGCCGCGACAGACGCGGCCGGTTGGGGCGCGCGCTCCATGTCTCGATCATTCCGCGAACTCCGGCAGCGGGCCTGCACGGGCGACTCGACTTGGCAACTCTCGGCCGAGAATTTTGCCGAGCCCGCGGCTGACATCGATCAATGCGGCAAGATCGATACCAGTGCGCACTCCGACGTCTTCGAGCAGCAGCACGAGGTCCTCGGTGGCGAGATTGCCGCCCGCACCCGGAGCAAATGGTGACCCGCCGATACCGCCGATACCGGTGTCGAACCGGCGCACACCGAACTGAAACGCAGCGAGGGCGTTGGTCAGCGCAGTCGCGCGAGTGTCATGCAAGTGCAGACCGACATCGGTACCGGTCTCGGCGAGCACCGACTGGATTCGGCGCGGTGTTGCCGTGCCCGTCGTGTCGGCCAGCGTGATCTGATCGGCGCCGAGCTCGCGAAGCCGAGTGCAAACGCCGACAACATCCGCGACGGTCACCCGATCACCGAACGAAGACCCGAATGAGCACGACACCACGGCGTCGATCGTCGCCGTCGACGCCACGGTCCGGATCTCGGCGACTTGAGCCAGCGATTGGTCGATGGACATGTGGACGTTCTTCTCGCTGTACACCGGGGACGCCGAGACAGTGACCGTGATTCGCGATGCTCCGGCAGCAACGGCCATCTCGGCGCCGCGACGATTCGGCACCAGCACCCACCAGTGGGTGCCGTCGTCGGGCAGCTGGGCGACGATCTCGGCGGCGCCTGTCATGGAGGGCACGGCCCGAGGAGAAACGAATGCTGCAGCCTCGATGTCACGAACGCCGGCAGCGGCGAGATCGCGTGCGAGACGCAGCCGAACATCGACATCGAGCGGGTTCTCACCCTGTAGACCGTCGCGTGGACCACAGTCGCGGATGACGACGTCTGTGCTCGATCCGCTCATGGTTCCTCCGTTCAGATTGCTGCCCTCGACGGTTTACCCGCACCTTAACCTCGGCTAGGCTATTTAACCGTGCCTAGGGGAACTCGAAGCGGAAGAAGCGCTAGCTGATGGCGGTTCCCGTGCTGTCGAGCCGCATCGACAGGACCGACGATCGCTTCCGCCAGAATGCCGAGGCGTTCGATGCGTTGGTGGCTGATCTGCGCGCCGAGCTGACTGCGGTTCGGTTGGGTGGCCCGGCGTCGTCGAGGGAGCGACACGTTGCGCGCGGCAAGCTGCTACCGCGCGACAGAGTGGACGCGCTACTCGATCCGGGATCACCGTTTCTCGAGCTGTCGCCCATGGCGGCACACGGCATGTACGGCGGCGAGGTGCCCGGCGCAGGCATCATCACCGGCATCGGCCGCGT
>JAYTZE010000317.1:0-1676 GCA_043742385.1 Ilumatobacteraceae bacterium | reverse complement strand
CCCAGAACTCGGCGACGCTGAGGTCGAGACGATCGACGTATTCGTGACCGTCGATGCGGATGGTCAGCGGGACGATCTCGATGCCGAATTCGTCGGCGACCGCCTGCGGGAGATCGCAGGCCGAGTCGGTGACGATACGAACGCGATTGGTGCTCACGAGACAGGCAGGGTAGCTGGCGCAGCTTGTCGGCGCTTCCGTCGAGTTGATCGCGCGTGCTGCAGCCACCACAGCAACACCAACCCGAAGACGGCGCCGGTCAACACGTTGCCGACGCCCAGCGCGTTGACTCGAAACTTCAATGGCACGGTGTCACCGAGCGGAACACCGTTGGGTGTGAACACATCGAGCGATACACCAGAGGTGCCGTTCGAACGAGCCTCGACCGGAATCGGGATGTCGATCGGTACGCCCGGCTGGAGCACGACAGGTTGCGGATCGTTGGCGAAGACCAGCTTGCGCGACGGCGACGTGAGTTGGACCTTGATCCTCAACGGAACGTCGGAGGTGTTGACGAATCGGACGCGCACGGTGCTCTGTCGTCCAGGCAGGTTGACGGTGTAGGCGGAGGGCACCTGTATCGCGTTTCGGATCTCGGCGAGCTCGGCACTCACGGTGCTGTCCATCAACTCGGCGTCGAGATCGTCGAGAGCGGTGGACGGCATCAGCGCGATGAGGTCGCGCCACCCCGTCGGCCGTTCGCTGTCGTCGGGCAACATGGACGCCACTCCATTGATCTCGTTGTGCAACCCCACTTGGGCGAACACCCGCTTCTCCAAGGCGTCACCGTTGATACTTGGAAGCGTGAGGGGCCGTTCCTCTCCATCAAAGAGAAATCGATCGGTACGGAGTGCGACGTCGTCGAGTGTTGCTGCCGCCAACCCTGGCGTCTCGGCGATCAGGGTGGTGATCGACCCCAACTGACCGGCATCTGGAACGCCGAGATCGGGCGTGGCAACCAGCACGGCATGCCGCCGCAGGCTGGCACCGGCTGTCTCGATCCTCTGTCGCAACGCCAGCAAGTTGGCGACGGCATAGATTCTGGTGAGTTCCGGTGTTGCCAGTGGATGAACGAGCAAGTCCGCGATCGTGCGGTCGACGACGGCGACATCGATGGCGGCGTCGTCGGGTAGCTGCGCTGCGAACAGTTCGCCCGTGAAGTCGCTGTACTCCTTGATCGAGCCATCAAGGCCTTTGTAGATCTCCGGTGTCATCACCATCAGCCCGGCGCCAAGGTTACGACGCAATGTCGCACCTCCGGCACTCACAGGCTGGTCGACGAAAATGGTCGATCGACTGATGATTGCCGGGCCAAGCCCGAGTCCGACGAGGCGATCCTGACCGTCGCGCAGCCACGATGTGTACAAAGCGCTCTGGCCTGCCGCTGCCGCAGCCGACGGATCGATGGGCCATTGCGGTTCGGCGATGACCTGATGAAGCTGCAACGAGGCAACCAGCCGCGTGAAGAGGGCCGGGTCCAACACCTGAAGGCCGTTCAGCACCTCCGGCGCAATCCGCACCGTCGACGGGATTCCGCTGGCGTTCAAGGCGTCCAAGCTGTTGGCCAACGCAGTCATCTCGGCGACGGTCGATCGGTCGTCGAGGGTTGTGATGCCTTTGCTATCGAGGTGGACCGTGCTGTGTGTGCCGATCGCCAGCGCCACAGAGAGCGGCTCGG
>JAYTZE010000316.1:0-6923 GCA_043742385.1 Ilumatobacteraceae bacterium | reverse complement strand
GTGTGCACGGCGGTGAGGCCGATGTTCTCGTTGCCGCGGCCGTCACCGGTGATGAAGTGAGCGTCCAGCAACTCGTCGTCGTACTCGCCTGCCGGGCGAGGCGCATTGATCGGATTGACGTCGGGGTCGGCGTCGGCGGTCAAGAGCACCCCCCGAGAGGTCTTCGGGCTGGCGTTGTGAGCGATGTCGTCCAAGAACGCATGGCCTGTCTTCAGCGAACCGGCCACTGAGATGCCCAAGCCACCATTGGCCGAAGGGTCGCCTTCCTGCACAGCGTTGCCCGGGAAACTTACCAATGGGAATCCGTTGAGTCCTCGCAAGAACCGGCCGTAGGGATCGGTGACCAGCAGCGGAACATTGAAGATATCGGTGTCTACGAGCTGGATGCCGAGCATGGTTGCAGCCTGCTGCTTGACCTCGGCCCAGTTGCCGATGTTGCCACCGGCTCCGTCGATCATCCTGCCGGTGGAGACAGGCTCACCCGTGGCAATCGAGTACTCGCGCAGGAACACCTGATGCGAGGGGTGTGATGTGTAGGTCTGGTTCTGGTCGACGAACGGTGTCGTGGTGTTGGTCGCTTCCTTGACGTCGTCGGCGCTCTCGTCGATGAACGTCAACGGATTGTCACCGGTGAAGCCGTCGGGACCGGGGCCGACAGGAACTGCCGGGGTGTCGTCGGCGCTCTCGTCCGGATTCGTGGTCAAAGGATTGTCGACCAGGATCAAGTCCGGACCGGCATCGTAGGTGTCGTCGGCGCACGCCGCCGTGGCCGCTGCTGTGTTGCAGTCGATGCCAAACACCAAGTCTGCGCCGGGATCAACCGGGACGTTGTCGGCAGCCTCGTTACCGGCCGGGTCGTTGGTCAGCGGGTTGTCACCCAGTATGCCGTCGGCGCCCGGGCCGGCAGGTACCGCTGGCGTGTCGTCGAGGGCTTCATTGATGAAGGTTGCCGGGTTGTCGCCGGTGACACCGTCGGGACCTGGTTGGTTCGTGGCCCGGGTCAGGGTCAAGAAGGCCAGGTGCGGTGGCACCTCGTCGCCGTTACCGGCGATTCCGTCAGGACCGTGGGTGATCAGCGGATCGTCGGCCTGCAGGGGCACGAACACCGTGCCGCCGCCCTTGGTCACGAGATCCAAGCCGTGGTCGAAGAACTGGCCGAAGAACGTGAACATCGAGTTGAACGGTGCCGACAGACCGACGTCGGGCGCCGAGTTGCCGATGAAGCAGGTCGGACCGTCCATCTCGGCGGGGAGGCAGCCGCCCGATACCGCGACAGCCGCAGGGTTGGTGTCTGTCTGGTCGACGATCAGGTTGCTGATGAGGCGCGGCGCCGAGTCGGCAACGATGCCTTTGGTTTGGTTGTAGCTCGTCGACGGAATCGCGGGCGATGGGCCAGGACCGTCGAGATCGATCGGCTCGCCGTCGCGATAGACCGATGTCGTCATACGCGGGAAAACCTCATCCGCAGCGCCGAACTCGGTTTGGCCGGGGGTCAGGTGGTTGAACGTGCCGTCGACGGTGCGCAGGCCGAATGGCAACCGGCGCTCGTTGACCTGGTCGGGACCTGGACCGAAGAGTTCGCCACCGGCCGCATGAGCCTCGGCGATCCCGATCTGGCGCAGGATGAACCGCAGGTCGCCTGCGTCGAGCTCGAAGCCCGCCCCGACTGGCGCAGCGTTGACGTATACGCCACTGCCTGTCACCAATGCACCGCCTACTAGGCCAAGAGTCACCAGGCCTGCACCGAGTTTGGTGCGACGGCGACCACGCCCCGTTTTGGGTGTTTGGCCGAGCCCGCGCTCTACGGCCGTGTCGCGCCGCAGAAAACGGCGCGCTGAATCCAGCTGGTTCCCGAACATGTTCCGTCCCTCAAATGTCTAGTCCTGCGCCTGATGCAGGAACTGACATAAAGATGGTATAAAGATCCGCGAAGTCAAATGGGCCATTAGCCTCTGGCCCTAAGGTGGAGTGCGGACCCCACAAAGCAGCGCCATTGCAATTAAGACCTACCGGGGAATGTTGACTCTGTGCGTTGCTCGCTCCGCGGAGAGCGTGATCTGGCCCAGATGGCTTGACGGGATGAATCCGTCCGTATGCCTGTTCTTGCTCTCATAGTTCGGCAAGTTCGCCGTTGGCCGCCATCTGCCGGAGCTTGTACTTGTGGATCTTGCCCGAACCCGTCAGCGGGAGGGCATCGACCTCGAACCAATGACGAGGGGTCTTGTGCGGTGCCAGGTGCTGGCGCACATACCTGACCAGCTCGTTCTTGTCGATTCGTTGGCCTGACGCTGGACGGATGAAGGCGGCAACCTCCTCGCCCCACTTCGCGTCGGGCAGCCCAATGACGGCTGCATCGCCGACTTTGGGATGGGCAACGAGCAGTACCTCCACCTCGCGCGGGTAGATGTTCGCTCCTCCCCAGATGATCATGTCCTTCAGCCGACCTTCGATCGTGCAATACCCGCGATCGTCCATGGCGCACAGATCGCCGGTGTGCAGCCACCCACCGACATCCACGGTGTTTGCGATGGCATCAGGGTTCTCGAAGTACTCGTGCATGACGTGGTATCCGCGGGTGCAGAGCTCGCCGATCGTGCCAACGGGAACCGTTTCGCCGGCCACCGGGTCTGCGATTCAAACCTCGACATGAGGTAGAGGTTGATCGATGGTTTCGGCGATGTCGGCGACTGCGTCGGTCGGCACGGTCACCGTCGCCACTGGCGAGCACTCGGTCTGACCGAACTCCATCACCAGCGCCGGGTCGAACCACTCGACGAGCACCTGCGTGGCTCGTTTCGACACGGTCCCCAGGACGCACATGGCACAACCGCCGGCATGGAACAGCGGCATCGTCGTGACCCAGACCGAACCGTCGCGTACGCCCATGCGATCCAGCGTGTGAGCGCCGTACAGACCACGACGCCCGACGCCCTCGATTGAGCGAGCACGTACTCCACCTCGTGCTCTCTGAATCCTGGGTTGACGGTCACCAGCACGAGACTCGCCAGCGCCGCCCCGAACTCCACCATGATCCATTCCGGGCTGCTCGGCGCCCACACAGCGACCCGCTCGCCCGCTCGGAACCGTCGTAGCAGTGCGTGCGCTGTGCACACCCACTCGGTGTACAACTCGGCGTATGTCCACTGTCGTCGTGCGGCTGGATCGGGGAGCCCGCTGATCAACGCGACGCGATCGGGGGTGGTCTCGGCAGCCCAGGTCAGCAAATCGCCCAGGGTAGAGGTCACGAACCTCCGGTTCGGTCGGGCCCACCGCATGCGACATTGTCAACGCCACTGCCAACGCCCAGACCAGAGCCAACAGGCCAGAGCCAACTTCGGCCTGAGGCTAGCTGTACGAGTGCCACCCGGCGCGCGCCTCGCTCGGTAAGGTGCGAACCCATGCGTCTGGCAATCGTTGGAGCCGGTGGAATGGGCTCGTTTCACGCTCGCTGTCTGGCGACGATGCCCGGCGTCGAGATCGTGGCGATCGCCGATCCACGCTTGGCTGCGGCTCAGGCGCTCAGCGATGAGGTCGGTGGTGCTGCCACCAAGGATGGTCTCACGGTTGCGTCGATGATCGACATCGATGGCTTGGTCATTGCGTCGCCCGAGGACACGCACGAGTCGCTGGTTCATGCTGCGCTCACCAACCGCACCCACATTCTGTGTGAGAAGCCCCTCGCTGTCGGATCTGATGCCTGTCAACGGATCGTCGACGCCGAAATCGCGCTCGGGCGGCGCCTGCTGCAACTCGGCCTCATGCGCGTCTACGACCCGGCTCACGTGCAGCTTGCGGCCGCAGCCGCGTTGTTGGGCGAGTTGCATCACGTTCGTTGCGTGCATCGCAACCGGCACGAGGTTCGTCGCACCGCGCAGCTGGTGTTGAACCAATCGCTCGTTCACGACATCCACTCCCTGCGATGGTTGGTTGGCCGTCAGATCTCACGAGTGACGACCATTGTCACGCCCGACCTTGACCACGTTGAGCATCTGTTGGTGACCGCCGAGTTCGATGGCGGTGGCCACGCAGTCATCGAGTTCAGCGAGCACAGCTTCTTCTACGAAGTCACAGTGGAGGTCGAGGGCGCACTGGGCGGTGCCGTCATGGCTCCGGTGATGCGCCCCACGTTGCGCCGGGACGGCGCGTCCGGTGTCGACATCGGGACCGACTGGTTCGGACGATTCGCCGATGCCTACCGCATCGAAGATGCAGCGTGGCTCGAGTCGATCGACGCGGGCATCACCTCCGGTCCGTCGGCATGGGATGGATTGGTCGCGGAACGCGTGGTCGAGGCCGCTATCGAATCGCTTCGCAATCGACAGCCGGTGGACGTCGCGCTGTTCGAGACGCCCGACCTGTACCGGTGACGACGCTCTCCGGCGTTCGCAGGCGGGCCCACACATCACTGATGCGGCTCTACGGGCCGTGGGCGATACGACATGTTCGTCGCCAGCGGGCGTGGCGATGGCGCGGGTTGACGTTGACGGTGCCGACCGGCGTTTTCCACCCCGGTGTGTTCTTCTCGAGCGGAGTGCTGGCCACCGAGATCGAACGGCGGCAGCCCTACGGCATGTCAGTGCTCGACGTCGGATGTGGCAGCGGTCTGCTATCGCTGGTGGCGGCGCGCGCTGGAGCAATGGTCACAGCGATCGACATCAATGCCGAGGCCGTGAGCGCAACCATGTCGAACGCGACGGCCAATGGTCTGAACGTCGAGGCCTTGCAGTCGGATCTCTTCGCAGCGCTGGACAGCCGCACGTTTGATCTGATCGTGGTCAACCCGCCGTACTTCGCCAAGGACCCGGTCGACGACGCCGAGCGGGCGTGGTTCGCCGGCGCCGACCTTGGTTACTTCGAACGGTTCTTTCACGGGTTGGGAGACCACTTGGCAGACGGCACGCAAACTGCGTCATCGTTGATGGTCCTCAGCGAGGGCTGCGACATGCCGACGATCGCGGCGGCCGCGAGCCGGCACGGATTCGTTCTCGACGTCGCGGTGCGCGAACGGGTCTGGCTGGGAGTGCAGATCGTCTGGCACATCCGCCGTGCGCAGGCTGCGTGACCGGAAAGCACATTCCGATCCACGAGGCGATAGCGTGCAATCGGCTCGCTGAATCTGGCGTGCCGATTTTCATGAGATGAGAGACAGTTGACTACAGGTACCGTAAAGTTCTTCAACGCCGAGAAGGGCTTTGGATTCATTGCACGTGAGGGTGGCGAAGATGTCTTCGTTCACTACTCCAACATTCAAGGCGATGGCTACAAGTCATTGCAAGAGGGCCAGAGCGTCGAGTTCGACATTGCTCCCGGCCGTAAGGGCGAGGAAGCACAAAACGTCAGGCCGCTCTGAACCAACCTTGATTTAAAACTCGGTTAGTTGAACGAACCGCTGGTCCTTCGGGGTCGGCGGTTTTTTCGCGTCACCGGTCAGAACTGATCCGCGGTGTCTACAGCACGACGACCGTGGTGCCGACCTGGGCAAAGTCCCACATGAAGGCGGCGTCGGCATCGGCCTGTCGCTGACAGCCACCCGACAGACGTTGGCCCAGCTCACTGTCTTTCATGTACCGCGATCCGTCGGAGACATGACGAGGTATGCCGTGAAAGCCGATGTTGCCGATGTCGGTCTTCAACCATCGGATCATCCTTGGCAAGAAGGCCTTGCCGTTCCAGGCGGTCGACACCTCGCTGCGGCTGAACACCTTGTGCGTGCCAGGGACCTCGTTGTTGTACTTGCTGCCCGCGACCAGCCACGAGCGAAGGACCCGATCGTTGTTGTCGACAGCCCACACTCGTTGACCGGAGCGGTCGTAGACAACGCGTTTTCCACTGCCAGAATTTGCCGGCAGCGGAGGGGCATCTGGCCCACTCGTGGCGACGTACGACAGTGGATAGCCGAGCAGGTCGACGGCGCCGTCAGCCGGTGGCGGAGTGCGAACCACCAATGAGGCTTCGTCGGGCCACACGTCGAGGGCCAGTGCAGTCTCGCGGCCGACGAGACCATCGACGAAGAGGTCTTTGTCCTGCTGGAGCTTGTTGACGGCGCTGAACGTGTCGTTGTCGTATTGCCCGCTGGGTGATCCGCTGAGGTACCCGGCGGCAATGAGGGCTTGTTGCAGACAGCTGACTGCAGCGCCCGAGTCGCCGATGCGAAGTTCACGCTTGTCGAGCGTGCAGCCAACCGAGGCCGCCAGGGGCTCGTCGCCACTGACGTCTTGTTCGGCGGCCTGGAGCTGAGCTGCGGCGCCGGCGATTGTCGTGCTGGTTGCGTCGCCGGCAAGGCCAGGAGTTGCTGCTGCAACGGTGGTCGACGAGGCGTCAGGTATGACCTGCGAATTTGGTCCCGCTGCTGTGGCTTGCGAGGGTGAGTGTTGAAACACCGACTGAGCCAACGAAATCACACCGATCAGCGCAGCGCCGGCGCCAAGTACGGCCAAGGCGCGCCGCGCATCGCGCTGGGCGCGAGTTGTGGGCCGGGTCGATCGTCGAGGTCGGTGTGTCATTGGGTGTTATCGAATCGGGAGGAATGCAACATGCCGAAACCCAATTCTAGCGAAGATCGCGCCCGGAACGCAGACACCATCGATACCAAACAGGTCACGAACGGCCACAGTGGCCCTGTGTGACATGGTATTGCGATGGCGACATGGGTTGTGCTGCTGCGCGGCGTCAACGTTGGGGGTGCCAACAGGTTGGCAATGGCTGAACTTCGGGAGCTGATCACCTCGCTCGGTCACACGGAGATATCGACCTACATCCAGAGCGGAAACATCGTGTTGACGTCGGCGCGGACCGACCGGGCAGGCCTGGCCGCAGAGATCTGTGACAGCATCGAAGCGACATTTGGCTTGGTGGTCTCGGCCGTGCTGCGCACCCCCGACGAGCTGCGGGCGACCTTGGCAGCGAACCCATACGCGACGGAG
>JAYTZE010000315.1:0-1677 GCA_043742385.1 Ilumatobacteraceae bacterium | reverse complement strand
CTGGCTCCCGAGATGGTGCCGAGCGCGATCTCGCCTGGGTTGCGCACGTCGATGAGCACCAGATCTTCGATGGTGCCGATCCGTTCGGCGAGTGCTTCGGCGGACAGTCGAGACAGCGGTTCGACGAGCTCGGGGTGGGCGACGAACGTGTCGACTGGGTAGGCGAGCACACCGAGTACACGGTCGAATCCGATACGAGCCAAGCGCACCTTCGCCTCGGTTTCGTGTCCGGTTGGTGTCACCAGAATGATCGGCGTCTGCGGCGCCATGACTTCGCCCGCGTACTCCGCGAACCGCCCTCCCAACCCGACGTTGACCGAACCGCGCAGGTGGCCTGCTGCGAACGACATGTGCTCGCGGGTGTCGAGGACGATGGCTCCGCCACGTTGCTCGGCAAGAACCTCTGTGATGCTGAGGCTCGGCATCTTGGTGTCGTCGTCGAGGAGGTCGCGGACCTCCCGGTTGCGGTTGGCCGCGAACGCGAAGTAGAGCGGGGCAACCGACTGGCCCTGGGTGACGGCTTCGACGAAATCGTCTTCGCTCATCGGGGCGAGCGCATAGTTGGTGCGGCGCTGCTCGCCGATGGTCGACACGGTCTCGCTCGACAGGTTCTTTCCGCACGCCGAGCCTGCACCATGCGCCGGGTAGACCTTCGTGCTGTCGGGCAGCGTCAGGAGTTGCTCGTGCAGCGAGTGGTAGAGCTGGCGACCGAGGTCCTCAGCGGTCACGCCGACGGACGCGAGCAGGTCGGGCCGGCCGACATCGCCGATGAACAGCGTGTCACCGGTGAGCACTCCATACGGTTCGCCTCTCGCGCCGTTCGGGTAGATGACAATGCTGATCGACTCCGGCGTGTGACCTGGCGTCGAGCGGATCTCGAGTTCAACGCTCTGAGCTGTCTCGCCGAGACGGATCCGGTCGCGGTCGTTGAAGGTCTCGATCGGGAACTCGGTTCTTCCCGCAGCGGCGCTGCCGTACCCGATCGTGGCGCCGGTCTGGGCTGCCATCTCGAGGTGTCCGGAGAGGAAGTCGGCATGGAAGTGGGTCTCCAATACCCTCACGATCCTCAGCCCGTGCGCGTCGGCATCGGAGAGGTACTCGGCGATGTCGCGCTGGGGATCCACGACCACGGCTTCGCCGGATGTGGTGTCACCGATCAGATAGCTCGCGTGCGAGAGGCAGCCGAGGTAGTACTGGCGGAAGAACATCGCGATCGCCCTCCTTGGGATACTTGTGAATCAACTATACCCCCAGGGGTATCGGTTGTCCAAGCGATTGGTCGGGGAGGTCGAACCAGCGCAGATGTTCGAACTCCGCCGACAATGCACCCGGATGCGGGTCGCTCTGCGTCCAGCCCGCAGCGGCATCGAATCGCTTTCGAGCGGCATCGAGATACCCCGCAAGCACATCCTCCGACGCGCGGGCCCGGTCGAGGGGTGGCGTGTGCAGGTCGCCCGTCGCTGGGTCGTAGCACAACTGCAACAGCCGCAGCGGAGGTTCGACCGTCCCGCGTTCGTGGCGCCACAGACCCGAGGCCGGATTGAAGCGGTACTCGGGCAGCAATTTCCACCCGTGCTCGGCGACCATGTCGACGGCGTCGACGAGATATTGGAACACGGTCTCGGAGATGAAGTAGTTGAAGCTGACTCGTGTCCAGCCGGGCTTGATTCCCTCGCA
>JAYTZE010000314.1:0-6927 GCA_043742385.1 Ilumatobacteraceae bacterium | reverse complement strand
TGGGGCTCGGCACCGAGCGCTACGCAGCTGGCGGGATCACCCGCGAGCAGCAGGATGAAGTAGCGATGAAGTCGAACGAGCGGGCGGCGAACGCGATCAAAGACGGTCGCTTCGCTGAGGAGATCACACCGGTCAGCATCCCCCAGAAGCGCGCCGAGCCGGTCCTCGTGGAAACCGATGAGGGCGTGCGGCCCGGCACGACGATGGAATCGCTGGCGACGTTGAGGCCGGCGTTCGACAGCGCCGGCACCATCACCGCGGCCAACGCTTCGCAGATCAGCGACGGCGGATGCGCGCTGGTGATGATGAGCGAACGTGCGGTCAACGCTCGAGGTCTTGCCCCGCTCGGGCAAGTCGTCGGCTATGGCATGGTGGCCGGGCCCGACAACGCGTCGTTGCTGCATCAGCCGAGCCGGGCCATCCACGCCGCCTTGGCGCGCGTTGGCAAGACCGTCGGCGACGTCGACCTGTTGGAGATCAACGAGGCCTTCGCCGCCGTTGGCATCGCTTCGATGCGCGAGCTCGGTGTCACCGACGAGATCGTCAATGTCAACGGTGGCGCGATCGCCCTCGGCCATCCGATCGGCATGAGTGGAAACAGGCTGGCATTGACGTTGCTCCACGAGCTGCGCCGCCGTGGCGGAGGTCTTGGGGCGGCCGCATTGTGCGGTGGTGGTGGCCAAGGCGACGCGTTACTCGTTCGTAGCCTTTGAGCCCGAAGTTCGGCGAGCAGTAGTCACTTGATCACTATTCGTAGATATTGCTTGACATCTGCGCCGTAGCGTCGTAATGTAACCGTCACATAGCCGTTCACAACATCGTCCCGTTGTCAACGCGAGTTCTGGGGTACCGCCTCTGGAGCTGGCCCGTCCGCCCGCTACCAGGTCCAGGAGTGGTACCCCAGCCTATTTTTCCGACTCGTTCGTGTGACCAGCTCAGGCAGTCAGTTCGCGACGGCCCTCGAGCGCACGACCGAGCGTCAATTCGTCGGCGTACTCTAGGTCGCCGCCGACCGGCAGGCCACTGGCGATGCGTGTGACCCGAATCCCGAACGGTCGCAACATTCGCGCCAGGTACAGGGCTGTGACCTCGCCCTCGGTATTGGGGTTGGTGCAGACGATCACCTCTTGCACGCCTTCAGGTTCGAGCCGGGCGAACAGCTCTTTCATCTTCAACTGTTCCGGGCCGATTCCATCGAGCGGGCTCATCGCCCCGAGCAATACGTGATAGCGACCGCGGAATTCGCCGGTCTTCTCGATCGAGACGATGTCGCGTGATTCCTCGACGACACACAGTGTCGTCGCGTCGCGTCGATCGTCGAGACAGATCGGGCACAGCTCGCCATCGGCGAAGTTCCAGCAGCGCACACAGAAGCGCACGCGTGCCTTGGCATCGCTGATCGACATCGCCAGCCGGGTGACATCGTCGGTGGGCAGTTTGAGGAGATGGAATGCAATACGTTGCGCCGACTTCGGGCCGATGCCGGGCAGGCGACCGAGTTCGTCGATGAGGGCCTGTACGGGTTGGGTGTAGACCGCCATCAGGTGCGCTCCTCGATGATCTCAGAGCCGGGGAAGGCCTGCGTCAAGCGATCGATCGGTGAGATGATGGCGTCGGGCGGCACATCGACGAGATCGCCGGTGTCGATGTCTTCGTCGGCCTCGGCCGGTTCGCTGCGCTTCAGCTGCACGACGTTGTCGTCGTGTGCAGTTGCATGGTCGACGACCAACGACAGTGGCACAGCGCGACCGGCCGCCGCCGCGAGCGCCTTTTCGACCTCGCGTCGGTACTCCTCGGCGCGCACGCGATGTGGCTCACCGGCGAAGCTGATGACCAACGCCTCGCCCGACATCGCGCCGACGTGAGCGCCCATGTAGATCGCCTTGGTCATGCCGCGAAGCGCGGGGCGCACTTGCGTCTCGAACAGCAATGGGATCTGGCTGTCGTCGATCGATGTAGCAGAAGCCGGAGGCGCCGCCGCCGTTGTCGGGCCGGGTGCAGGCGTGTCGGTCGCGGGCTGCGATGGATGCTCGGTCTTGGGGTCTGAACTTGATGCAGAGGTCGGGCCGGCGTCACGCCGGGCGCGACCGCCAATGGTCGCCCGGCCAGTGCTGGGGTCGATCGGCACCGCCTTGGCGGGTGGGGGCGCGGCGACCCCTGCAGCGACGGTTTGTTCGAGACGCTCGAGCCGGGACATCAGGCTGTGGAGGTCGGCGCCGGCGGCATCGTGGGTCAACTGCACCAACGCGACTTCGAGCAGCAATCGCGGATCGGGCGCGTGACGCATTTCGACGAGCATCTCGCCAAGGCGCTCCATCGCCCGCACGATCGACGCGGCACCGAGACGGCTGGCCAGCGCCGACACCTCGGCCTCGCGTTGCGCCGGAAGCTGCACCAGTTCGGGAGCCATGAGCGCCAAGAAGCAGTCGCGTAGATGGCGGATGATCTCTTCGGTCAATGTGCGTGAGTCGTGACCCTGCAGTACGGCGTGAGCCACCACGGCCAGCGCCCGACCGGGATCGTGCTCGATGAACGCCTCGACGAACTCGTCGAGCGGCGTGGACTCGGGTGCTTCGCCACCGCTGGCGGCGACGAGTTCGAGCGCCGAGATCGTGTCGCGCGCCGAACCGCCGCCCTGACGCAACACGGCCTCGACGGCAGCATCGGTGACATCGATGCCGGCGTCAGCGGCCAACCAGCGGATGTGCTGTTCGAGCACGTCCATCGGCAGCAGATGAAACTGCAGATGCTGGGTGCGGCTGCGGATGGTGTCGCTGACCTTCTGCGGATCGGTGGTGGCCAGCACGAACACGACATGGGGTGGTGGCTCCTCGAGGGTCTTCAACAACGCCGCCTCGGCCGCCTTCGAGAGCATGTGTACTTCGTCGAGGATGTACACCTTGTGGCGCCCGGGAGTACCCAGCGATGCCTTCTCGATGAGATCGCGCATCGCGTCGACGCCGTTGTTGCTGGCCGCATCGAGTTCGTGCACGTCGTAACTGGTGCCGCGCTCGACGGCGAGACACGATTCGCACTCGCAACACGGTTCGCCATCGACCGGTCGCTCGCAATTGAGCACCTTGGCGAGAATGCGCGCCGACGTCGTCTTCCCCGTGCCTCGCGGGCCGGAGAACAGATACGCCTGCCCCTCTCGCTGATTGATCACCGCGTTGCGCAGGGCGCGAACGACGTGCTCCTGGCCGCGCACCTCGTTGAAACGGCGCGGGCGATACCGGCGATAGAGCGACTGTGTAGCCATCGACGTCGAGCCTACTCAGAGGGTGCGACATTGGGTTCGCTCACGGGCTGCGGCGGATGGGGTGGCGTCGGCTGCTCGCGCCCATCCTCTAGCGTTGAGCTACCAGCATGAATAGGTTCTACTCGCCCGCCCGCGCAATCCCTCGCGCCCTCGCTGTGTTCGCCCTCGCTGTATTCGTGGGTATCGCTGCCGTCGGAGCATTTGCTGTCTCTCGCGTCGAGGCGGCCGACAACACCATGGTCTCGTCGTCTCCCGCTGCTGGCAGCACTGTCGAATCGTCGCCACCCTCGCTGCTCCTCACCTTTGCGAACGCACTGGGCGCGACCAACACCGTCGAGGTCGTGTGCAACGGGACTTCGATTGCCGTCGGTACACCGCAGGTGGGCCTCGATGGTGTCTCCCTCAGTGTGTCGGTGCCGAATCCGTTGCCGAAGGGTGAGTGCGCGGTTGCGTGGCAGGTCAGCCAAACAGACGGGCAGGGCGGCGGCAGCTCGACGTTCCTGTTCACCATTGCCAACGACACGCTTGCCACGCTGGTTCCGCCCGTGACGACACCGGCCACTGTGTCGACGCCGGCGACGGGCTCGACGGTTGTTCCTGACCTGACGACGCCGACCGATGACCCTGCTACGCCCGAGACGGGATCGGCCGGGCCGCTGGGTCTGTCGCGGCTGCTGATCTCGCTGGGCGTCGCCGTGCTGTTCGGATCGCTGGTGCTGATCGCCACGGCCTGGCCCGAAGGAGTCGAATACATCCTCACCGTGCGATTTCTTCGCTCCGCCTGGCTCTTGACGCTGGCCTTCGCGATCTTCAACGCGGCGTGCGTGGCGGCGCGGATTTCGGGTGAGGGCATTGGCAGTTCGCTGTCACCGACGTCGTGGAACGGGCTCACCGACACGACTCCAGGCATCGCCGCGCTGGCCAGGGTGATCTTCGTGTTCCTCACCGGCTGGGTGGTGATGCGACCCGAACGCGTCATCGACCCCGCGACGCAGCTTCCTGCATTGGCATTGCCGGGACTCGCCGTGGCGACACTCGGGTTCAGCCGCAGCGGTGGCCAGCTTGCGTTCCTCGGCTATGCCGCCGGCATCGCCCATGCACTGGCGATGGCGGTCTGGCTCGGCGGGCTCATCTTGCTGGCGCGGGTGGTGTTGGCCGGACCCGGCGAGGAGGATCTCGTGCATGCCGTTCGAGGCTTTGCCCGGATTTCCACGCCCGCACTGGCAGTCACGATCTTTACCGGCTTCATCCAGATGTACCGGCTCGATTGGGGCGAGGTCTTCACGAGCAGTCACGGCCGCGTGCTGTTCTTGAAGGCGATCGCCGTCGGGGCCATGGTCTTCCTCGGAGTTGCCGCTCGACAATTCATCAAGGAGCGCGTTGCCAGGGTCGACGCGATGACCGGTCAGCTGGCGATCCGGCTGCGTCGTGCGGTCGGCATCGAAGCGGTGTGCGGCATCGTCGTGCTGGCCCTGACGGCGTGGATGTTGTCGCTGTCGCCACCGAAGGTGGCGGCGGTCGCCGACAGCACCAAGGGTCTCGCTGCCAGTGTGCAGGTCACCAACGACGCTGCCGATGTGACGGTGCGGTTCAGCGCCGTGGTCGGCCCCAACGCCGTTCGGGTCGAGGTGGCCAGGCCCGAGACAGGCATCGCCGGATTGGCTATCGACTTCAGCCCACCGGTTGGCGCAACCGTACCGAGCGTCATCTTGAACGTGCCGCTGACCGCCGCGGGTGTCGCCGTGCTGCCGATCGAGCAGGGCCTGCCGCTGGGTTCGCCGGGCGTGTGGACCGTGACGGTGCGATTCGGTGAAACGCCAATCGGCTCGAAGACGGTGTTGCTGACCGACGGCACGACGGTCGCGACCGGGGATTCGACGCAGTTGCTTACGACGACGCCGTAGGCGCGCGCCCGACGACGGCGGCGAACGCCAGCGGGCTTGCTACCTCGAGCTGATCGTAGCGACAGGATTCCGGGAGGCGATCAGGCCGCCATCGCACGAACTGCGAGCCGTGGCGGAACCGCCCTTCCTGCAACTGACCGAACGTCACTTCGGCGACGCGCTCGATGCGCAACGGAACCCAGCTGAGATCCTTGCCGGCGTTCCACCGGCTGCCGCCGCCGGGCATTCGTGTACCCGATCCCTCGGCCCGCGCCATCCATTCCGCCCAGTCTCGCCATGGATGGTTGTCGAGCGCGCTGTGCGTGAGCGGCTCCAGCTCGGTCAGCAGCTCGGCACGCCGCTTGACGGTGAACGATGCGACCACACCGACGTGGTGCAGATCACCTTCGTCGTCGTACAGACCGAGCAACAGCGATCCGACGCCGTTTCCGTCCTTGTGAATGCGATAGCCGGCAATCACGCAGTCGGCGGTGCGTTGATGCTTGACCTTGATCAGCGTGCGCTTGTCGGGCGTGTACGGGTCACCCTGCCGTTTGGCGATCACGCCGTCGAGTCCGGCGCCCTCGAACTCGGTGAACCAGCGCTGGGCGACCGCTGCATCGGTGGTGTGCGGGCACAGGTAGACCGGCGGGGTTGTGTGGGCGAGCTGCGCTGTCAGCAGTTGGTGGCGTTCCGCCAACGGACGATCGAGCAACGAGTCGTCGTCGAGGGCAAGCAGGTCGAAGGCGACGAACGACGCCGGCGTCTCGGCGGCCAGGCGGCGAACGCGTGACTCGGCGGGATGGATGCGTTGCAGCAAGGCGTCGAAATCGAGACCGCGATCATCGGTGGCCGGGACGACGATCTCCCCATCGACAACACATCGCTGCGGCAGCGATGCCAACAGCGGTGCCAACAACTCGGGGAAGTACCGGGTGAACGGCCGCTCGTTGCGGCTGGCAAGTTCGATGTGGTCGCCGTCGCGAAAAACGATGCAACGGAAGCCGTCCCACTTCGGCTCATAGTGCCATCCCTCGCCGGTCGGGATTTCGGCAGCGGCCTTCGACAGCATCGGCGACAGCGGTGGCGAAATGGGCAGCGACATCGACTCAGCTTGCCAGGGAACCGGGATGTCGTGCGTGCGTGTGAGGCTGACGCGGCCGTCGAAGTAGCGTGGGCGGCAATGAGCAATCCGATGGACGCCAAGCTCGAGGATCTTCGACAGCGCCGCGAACAGGCGTACAACGCCGGTTCCCCACGCTCGGTTGAACGCCAGCACGAGAAGGGCAAGATGCTGGCCCGCGAGCGGCTCGACTGCTTCCTCGACCCCGGCAGCTTCCACGAACTCGATCTCTTGGCCCGGCACCGCGCCCAGGCCGCCGGCCTCGAAGAGCGGCCATACACCGATGGCGTGGTCACCGGATGGGGCACGGTCGACGGTCGCAAGGTGTTCGTGTTCAGTCAGGACTTCACCGTGTTCGGTGGCGCTCTGGGCGAGGTGTTCGCCGAGAAGATCCACAAGATGATGGACCTCGCTCTCAAGGTCGGTGCACCGGTGATCGGCCTCAACGACGGTGCCGGGGCGCGCATCCAAGAGGGTGTCGTGTCGCTGGCCAGCTATGGCGGCATCTTCTATCGCAACGTGCTGTCGAGCGGAGTGGTGCCACAGATCTCGGTCATCCTCGGGCCATGCGCGGGCGGCGCGGTGTACAGCCCAGCGATGACCGACTTCATCTTCATGGTCCGCGAGTCGAGTCACATGTTCATCACCGGGCCCGACGTCGT
>JAYTZE010000313.1:0-6935 GCA_043742385.1 Ilumatobacteraceae bacterium | reverse complement strand
CGCCGTGATGGGCGACGCCCTCGAGGCGCTGCGCATCGTCGCCGTACTCGCCTCGCCCGCCGTGCCGGAAACGTGCCAGACGGTTTGGGAGCGGCTCGGCCTCAGCGGTCGGGTCGACCGCCAGCGCCTGCCCGCCGCTGCCGAATGGGGCGGCTACCCAGGTGGCCTCACCGTGACAAAGGGCGAATCTCTGTTCCCGCGCAAGGTGGTGTGATCACCCGTGTCGTACACCGACAGCCACTGTCACTTGTACGACACACGTGGCGTCGCGGTCGACGACGTGATCGCTGCGGCGCGCGCCGCCGGGGTGACCACGATGATCAACGTCGGGTGCGACGCGGACACGACGCAGCAGGCCATCGCTGTGGCGGCCATGCACACCGACATCTTCGCGACAGCCGGGCTGCATCCGCACGAGGCCAAACACGGTGTCGACACGATCCTGCCCTATCTCGACGATCCCGGCATCGTTGCCATCGGCGAATGCGGGCTCGACTACTTCTACGACCACTCGCCGCGACCGGAACAACGGGTGGCGTTCGCAGCGCAGATCCAGCTAGCCCACGAACGATCGTTGCCACTCGTCATCCACACCCGCGATGCATGGGACGAAACGTTCGACATACTCGACGGTGAAGGCACACCAGAACGAACCGTCTTTCATTGCTTCACGGGTGGCCCAGCCGAGGCCCGCCGGTGCCTCGACCGAGGTGCATACCTGTCGTTCAGCGGGATCGTCACGTTCAAGACAGCAACGGAACTGCACGACTCGGCCCGACTGTGCCCACTCGAGCAGATGCTGGCCGAAACCGACAGTCCGTACCTCGCGCCGATGCCTCACCGCGGCAAGCCGAACCAGCCGGCGTTCGTCACGCACGTGGTCCAGGCACTCGCAGACCTGCGTGGTGCCCCACTCAACGACGTTCGCGCCGCTACCGTGGCCAACGCATGCCTTGCGTTCCCGGGTATTCGTCCGTAGCCTTTTCCCCGTCCCACGGACGGGAAACCCCACAATGAACTCCTTCGACCGCCGTCGCCTCGCACTTGCCTCCATCTTCACGGTGGCAGCGCTCCCGGCATTGTGGATCATCAACCGAAACGACCCCGATTCAGCTGCGCCGTCCCTGGGTGCTGCCGGGGTGCCCCGGGTGGGCGCCGACGAGGCCCCGACCACCTCGGCATACACGCCGAACCCGCCGATCTTTCTCAACGGACCGGCGTCGGGCGCCGATCCCGCCGTCGTCGACATCATCATTCCTCCTGGGCCGACCGCCACCGAGGCCAAGGGGAAGGCCAGCTTTCGTCGCTATGCCGACGCCACGAAGCGCCCGTGCTCAACTGCGTTGGCACCATGGGGCACGACGCTGACCGTGACCAATACCGACAACGGCCAAGTCACAACATGCGTCAACAGCAGCAGTACCCCGCTGCCGGCGGGCGTCGACATCGTGTTGCATACCGATCTGTTCACACTGATCAGCGACCTCGCCGACGCACCCGTGCCGGTGCGCATCAGCTGGTAGGCGTGCACTCACGCCACGACATCGGGGCACTGCTCAGCGAACACGGCCTGGCCCCACGGCGCGACCTCGGACAGAACTTCGTCGTCGATGCAAACACTGTTCGCAGAATCGCTCGGCTGGCTGAGATCGGACCCGACGATCATGTCGTCGAGATTGGTGCCGGGCTCGGATCGCTGACCATGGCGTTGGCCGAGACCGGAGCATCCGTCACCGCAATCGAGGTCGACCATGGGGTGACCGGCGTGCTCCGCAGCGTCGTCGCCGACCTTCCCAACGTCACGGTCGTCGAGGCTGACGCGCTGCGACTGGATTGGGAGTCGACATTGGCCGCCGCGCCCCGATGGGTGCTGGTTGCCAATCTTCCCTACAACGTGGCGACGCCACTGGTGTGCGACCTGCTCGATTTTGTGCCGGCCGTCGAGCGCATGCTGGTGATGGTGCAACGAGAAGTCGCCGAGCGACTGTGCGCGTCGGCTGGCGCCGAGGCGTATGGCGCTGTCAGCGTGAAGGTGGCCTACTGGGCAACAGCGCGCATCGCCGGAACGGTTCCGGCCAGCGTGTTCCTGCCTCGACCGAACGTCGAATCAGCCCTTGCTGACATTCGTCGCAGGGCGGCACCCGCCGTCGACGTCTCACCGGAACCAATGTTTCAGTTGGTCCGTACAGCGTTCGGTCAACGACGCAAGATGTTGCGTCGCTCGTTGGCCGCGATCGTCGCACCCGAGGTGTTCGACGCGGCCGGCATCGACGCGCAGCGCCGACCCGAGGAGCTCGATGTCGACGAGTGGGGCTCACTGACCAGCGCGTGGTTGGCGGCGACGTGAGCGCGGTGACGCTCGCGGCCCCGGCCAAGCTCACCTTGAGCCTGCGCATCACCGGCGTTCGCGCCGATGGATATCACCTCATCGATGCCGAGATGGTCACGCTCGACTGGCACGACACCGTGACGATCGATCCGGCCTCGAGCGGGTTGTCGGCCGATGGTCCGTATGCCGATGGTGTTCCACTCGATGAGTCGAACCTGGTGGCCCGGGCATTGCGGCTGGTCGGCCGCACGGCTGCCGTTCGCATCCACAAGTCGCTGCCGAACGGTGGCGGTCTCGGCGGAGGCTCGGCAGATGCTGCAGCGATCCTGCGCTGGGCCGGCTACGACGACGTTCAAAACGCAGCCGCGCTCGGTGCCGATGTGGCGTTCTGCCTTGTCGGTGGTCACGCTCGCGTGGGGGGCATTGGCGAACTCGTCGAGCCGTTGCCGTACGAGCGCGTCGACATCACCCTGGTCATCGCTCCGCTGGCTGTCCCGACTTCGACCGTGTATCAGGCGTGGGATGACCTTGGCGGCCCGCGCAGCGATGGATCGAACGATCTCGAACCGGCTGCGGTTGCCGCGTTTCCTGTGCTCGCCCGATGGCGAGATCGCATTCGCGAGGCCACCGGAACCTCGCCGACCCTGGCCGGAAGTGGCGCAACGTGGTTCGTGTCCGGAATTCACGATCTCGCTGCTGCGCTACCCGACGCCACCGTGAAGCACACGGTTACTACGGCGAGCGGCAACCCCTAGACGCGAAACGGCCGCCTGCGAGTGCGGGCGGCCGTTCAACGAGACTTGGTTAGGTCACTTACCGCGTTGGCGCTGGTGACGGGTACGACGAAGCATCTTCTTGTGCTTCTTCTTGCGCATTCTCTTGCGGCGTTTCTTGATCAGCGAACCCATAGCTCGTGAGACGCTACCGGCCCGCGAGGTCGGACCCAACGCCTGATTGCCCGAAGAGGACGCGGCACTGACGCAATTCCCGCCCGCCGCTGAGATCCCCCGGTTGGGAAACTGTTCGGGACGGGCGGCGCGTACTTGAAGCTCGACATCTTGCAGTTGCTGCCGAACTAGGCGGGTGACGGCCTCGCAAGCCAGTCCTGCCGCTCGATCATCCACGCGCAGTCGATCCCGATCTCGCCCGGTGATGTAACCGCATCGGGCGTCTCGCCGACAAACGCGAAACCCAAACTGCGCGGCACGCCGCCGCTGGCGATGTTGGCCTTGTCGTGATGGATCTCGACCCGATCGATCCCCGCAACAGTGAATGCGGCGGTAGTCAATGTCGACGTGACCTCCGTTGCGAAACCCTGCCGCACGTGGTCTACGTGCACCCAATAGCCGACCTCCAGAACGCCCGGCCCGCGCCGATGATGCAGTCCGGACGAGCCGACGACGGTATTGCCAAGGAAGACCCCGACCACCATGTCGCCACCCCGCTCCCATTCGGCCTGCCACTGCTTGATCAGCGCGACCCGACCTGCACCGCTGAGTGGCTCGTCCGCGATCCACGGCATCCACGGACGAAGGTGATCGAGGTTGACCGTGATCGCCGCGTCCAATTGCGGGACGTCGGCCTCAGTCCAACGTCGCAGCGTCAGTCGTGACGAGCGCATCATCTCGAGAAGTCGTTCCACGACCCCAGTCTCGCCGGATCTTGGGTCGCGGTCGCGTCACCTTTTTCGAGTTGCTCTGCGTCAGTACCAGTCAGAACCATCCGACATGGAACGGAGCAGTAGTCCGATGACAGACCTCGCCGTATCGGTGATCTTCGAAGCCCAGCGCGTGCGTTGGCGAACGGTGCCGATTCTGGCTGCCGGATTGTTCGGCGGATTCACCCTTGGCATCATCGCCCGCGCCTGGATGAGGCTGATCGCCGAGGACCCGGAGTTCACGTGGAGCGGAACAATCTTCATCGTGGCCGGCTTCACCATCTTCGGGTTCACTCAATCCATCGCTGCCATCGCCCGCTGGCGAACAAGGCGTCGCTGGACGCTGACCGTTGCGCGGGTGGTGGGCGCTGTCGGATCGCTACCGCTGTTCGTCGGCGCCGGGGCCGTGATGCTACCGACCGTCGTGGGCGGAGGGCTCGCACTCACTCGCGTCGAATGGCGCCGATTCGTGCGCGTGGTCTGCGTCGTCGCTGCGGTCGGTCCGCTGGTGTTCGTGACCACCGAACTGGTTGGTTCATTCGGATACTCGTTGCACACCGCCGCCGGGTTCCTGGCCATGCTCGCTCTCTACGGCACGATCGTCACTGCAACCAGATACACGATCGCAGCACAGACCGACGGTTGGCAGCTCAGTCGAAAGGCCCGGATCGCGATTCTCGTCATCCTCGGCCTCGTCGTTGTGTACGCCTCGGTCGGCGTGATCAGTTAGAGGCGTCGTCTCCAAGGGTGATGGCCGGCACCTCGGTACCGTGCAACACCCCTTCGGTAGTGTTCTCAGTAGCGACTTCCCCGCCTGAATCGAGTGATTTGTACGGTTGGAAAGGGATGAGTCGTGTCTGTGGTCGAGTTGGTCGAAACTATTGCAGCAGTCGATTGGGGCGCTGCCGACCAGCAAGCCGTTGCCGGGGTGTTGACCGATGTGCGCCGGGTGCGCGGCTGGCTGGACTCGATCGAAATCTCGGCAGCCCGGCGATTGGCCGACCTCGGCGCAGAGTCACCCTCGATGTTTCCAGAGAACGTCGCCGCCGAGGCCGGACGAGTGTCGCTCGCCGAGGCCTCGAAAGGGTTCGACCGTGCCCGGACAACGGCAGCGATCCCACAGATGGGTGCAGTGCTGCAGCACGGCGATGCCTCGGGCGGCCATGTCGATGTGGTCACCAGGGCCATGCGCCAACTCACACCTGACCAGCGGGATCGACTCGCCGAACGAGGCGACCTGTTGGCGCTGGCCGCGTCGCAACTGCCACGAGACGAGTTCGCCCGCACGGTACGGGCCGAAGTTCGTCGCATTCACAACGACGAGGGCATCGATCGGCTGCAGCAGCAGCGCCGCAACACCAGCCTGCGCACCTGGGTCGATCGCGACACGGGCATGTGGTGCTTGCGTGGCGAGTTCGACCCCGAAACCGGGGCCTTGCTGGAGGGTCGCCTGCGAAACACCATCGAAACGCTGTTCCACGACCACCATCCCGACACCTGCCCGACCGACCCGTTGCTGAAACAGCACCACCTACGCGCACTTGCGCTCGATGCATTGACCAAAGGGCGGGGCGCCGGCTCGTCGGGCCGCATCGACATGTCGGTGCTCATCGATGTCGAAACACTGATCGATGGCGAACACCCGAAGTCGGTCATCGATTGCGGGCTTCCGATCGACCTCCCCATCGAAACGCTTCGCCGTTGGGCATGCCTGGCCGACATCACACCGATCATCGTCGGCTCCGACGGCGTCTCGCTGTATCTCGGACGCGACTCACGACTCGCCAACCGCGAACAACGTAGGGCATTGAGGGCGATGTATCGATGTTGCGCCGTGCCTGGCTGTCGCATGGTGTTCGACGATTGCCAGATCCACCACCTCAAATGGTTTCGAAATCTCGGCAGAACTGACATCGACAATCTGCTACCCCTGTGCCACAAGCATCACCATCTCGTTCACGAGGGCGGGTGGAACCTGGCCCTCGACGCACGCCGCAACCTGACCATCACCTTCCCCGATGGGTCGATCATGACCACCGGCCCACCCTCGACTCGTGCCGGATGAGGGCTGGGGCCGGCAGTGCTCAGGGATACGTCTTGTCAAGGCGAAGTCGGTCACCGATGCGTCGAACGTCCATAGCGAAGTCAAAAGCATCAATCCGGGTGGCGAAGGCGATGTCATCGCGGTCAACGTGTCCGTGACCGAGCGTCAGCGTTCGCATCGCCTCGTACGAAGCTGCGACGAACTGGCTGGTTCCGTCAGCATCGAGCTCGTGTCCCAGGCGAGCGCGATCGACCAGCTGGGCCGTGGCGAGATCGTCAGCTCCGTTCATCTCGGGATCGTTCTCGACGTTCCCGCTGATCACATACGTCGGATCGCCGAGGCCGCTTGCTCGAACCGCCTTGGCTGTAGCGGAAGCGCAGACCAGGCTGGCGCACCACAGTCGGGTCGCCGCTCGAGCCGCAACCACACCACGCGTGCCGGCCGACGTTCGTTGCGCCAAGACACGACCACCCAGATCTGCAGCAACGACCTCGACCGGCGAGTTCGAGAAGTCGAATCCGTCCGGCTGGCGACCCGGTCCTCGCCCATGGCCAGCGTGCCGGGGTTGGCCCCCTTCAACGACAGTGCCTCAGCTACCGAGTCGACAACGACGATGTGGC
The DNA here is from genome assembly GCA_043742385.1 of Ilumatobacteraceae bacterium. Taxonomy (GTDB): domain Bacteria; phylum Actinomycetota; class Acidimicrobiia; order Acidimicrobiales; family Ilumatobacteraceae; genus JAENVT01. The sequence goes on along the minus strand of JAYTZE010000313.1, from coordinate 285 downwards.
TGGCGCCGGCAGCGAAGGCGTACGCGGCCGTGGTGAACGCCCGAATGACGTCGACAACCACCGGCGCGAAACCTTCGGCATCTCGGACCACGACGTGGCTGATACCAACAACGCGACGTAGCCGTTCGAGCTTGTCGACGATGCGTTCGACCGAACCGATCAACAGGAACGGCGTTTCGTGGATCAGCTCCCGACTGACACCGAACCGCTGTGCATTTGCTTCAACGTGCTCGTCTGCACCCATGCCGACATGGACAATCTGCACCAGCGCCGACCGCTCGATAT
>JAYTZE010000312.1:0-1681 GCA_043742385.1 Ilumatobacteraceae bacterium | reverse complement strand
GCGACACCGAGGCCAGCCTCGACGAATTGGCCCTCCTGATCGACACCGCAGGCGCCGACGAAGCAGGCCGGTTGGTGCAACGGCGCGATACACCGGATCACACCTGGTTCATCGGCAAGGGCAAGGTCGACGAACTGAAAGACATCTGCTTGGCGGTCGACGCCGACACGGTCGTCTTCGAGAATGAGCTTGCCCCGGCACAGCAGTACAACCTCGAGAAGGTGCTGGGCCGCACTGCAATCGACCGGACAGCGGTCATCCTCGACATCTTCGCTCAGAATGCCCACACCCTCGAGGGCAAGGCACAAGTCGAACTTGCCCTCTTGCGCTACCGCCTGCCACGGTTGCGGCGCGGTGCAACTGCGAAGTTGTCCCAGCAACGAGGTGGTGTGGGCTCGCGGTTTGGCTCCGGCGAAACAAAGCTCGAGGTCGATCGCCGGCGGATCATGCGCCGCATCACCAAACTTGAGTCCGATCTCAAGGACCTCTCAGCGACCCGCGATCTGCAGCGCAAGAGTCGCAGTCGCAGCGGCCTCGCCGCCGTCACCATCGTCGGCTACACCAACGCCGGCAAGTCGACGCTGCTCAACTATCTCACGCACGCAGGCGTATTGGTCGAGGACAGGTTGTTCGCGACCCTCGATCCCACGACGCGCCGCCTGTCCCTGCCCGGCGGTGAGCCCGTGTTGATCACCGACACCGTCGGCTTCGTGCGCAACCTGCCACACGGGTTGATCGAGGCGTTCAAGAGCACGCTCGAAGTTGCCGGCCGAGGTGACTATCTCGTCCATGTTGTCGACTGCACCGCCGCCGATCCCGAGGGGCAGATCGCAGCGGTGCGCGAAGTGCTTGTCGAGATCGGTGCCGCGCATCTTCCCGAGTTGCTGGTGTTCAACAAGAGCGACGCGGCACCCGAGGTCGCAGCCAACCTCGTCGCACGTCACGAAGGTTCTGTGTCGGTCAGTGCCAGCACTGGCGACGGTATCGAGGATTTTCTCCATGCGCTCAGCGATCGGCTGCGCGCCTTGAGCAAGGTCGTCGAGTTGTTGATCCCGTACGACCGCGGCGACCTGCTGGCTTCGGTGCACCGCGAAGGGGAGGTGCTGTCGACGCATCACGACGACGACGGCGTGCGAGTGCGTGCTCGTCTGGCCGATGCTTCTGCAGGGCGATTGGCCGAGTTCGTCGTCGACCCCGCCTGAAGCCGTCACTGGTGGCAGTCACACCGATCGGGCAGGATGGTGGTCTCATGGTTGAATCTGCCGGCTTCGTGCCACCGCCTTATCCGTACGATCGGCTCGATCGGCTGGCGCCACTGGCCCAGGCGCTCGATGGTGGTGTGGTCGATCTCTCGATCGGTACGCCGTGCGATCCGCCGCTCGACAGTGTGGTCGCTGCGTTGTCGACCTCGAACGCCGAGCGCGGATATCCACCGAGCATCGGTACCGACACGCTGCGTCAGGCCATCCGCTCGTGGCTTGATCGCCGTTTCGACCTCGATGTTCCACTTGCTCAACTCGCTGCGTGCATTGGCACCAAGGAGTTCGTGGCGACGACACCGCAGTACCTCCGTTTGCGGACCCCATCGAGAGACACAGTGCTGTATCCGGCCGTCGCGTATCCCACCTACGAGATGGGCGCAACACTGTCCGGCTGCCGCGGCGTGCCGGTGCCGAGCTGT
>JAYTZE010000311.1:0-1683 GCA_043742385.1 Ilumatobacteraceae bacterium | reverse complement strand
CCAGAGACGCAGAGGTCGCGACGACCGGAGTGGCAGGGCATCGGCAGGGACAGTGGATCTGGTGACGTTCGCCGGCAGCGTGCTCACGGGCGATCGTGAGCGACACGTGCCGGGGCGAGATGAGTACGGGTCACGACTCCGAGGCGAGCTCGACGAGCAGTTCATCCAGTTGCCCGAACGTCTCGTGCGTCGCATCCGCTGCGCCGGCGCCGTCGGCGTCGAGCGCGTCCTTCGAGGGATAGAGCTCGCTCATGACGAGCAGCGTCTTGCCATCCTGCTCCGTCAGGGTGACGGTGGTGATGGAGCCGTTCTCTCCGCCCTCGTCGTTCGTCCAGACGATGCGCGTTGGCGGTGTCACCTCGAGGTATGTGCCGAAGAAGTCCATGCCATTGCCGAATCCGAGGCGGTATCTGCCGCCAGTGCGCACATCCATCTCACAGGAGTGCAGCGTCATGCCCATCGACTTCGGCGCCCACCACCGCTTGAACAGGTCGGGCTTCGACCACGCGTCGAACACGAGGAGGGCGGGAGCGTCGAACCATCGCGTGACGACGACCTCGCGATCGGATTTCCGTTCCACGCTCGTGACGTTCTTCGTCGGGGCTTGCTCACTTTGTCTGCGGGCGTCCATCTGACTTCTCCTTTTGTTTCAATTCTTCGATGACCTGGTCGAGCTCGCCGAATCGCGCGTCCCAGAGCTGGTGGTAGCTCTCGATCCACGCCGCCACTTCCTCGAGACGGCGAGCGCCGATCCGGCAGGTCCGTACGCGGCCGACCTTCGCGGTGACGACGAGTCCCGCTTGTTCGAGGACGCCGACGTGCTTCTTCATGCCCGTGAGGGTCATGTGGAACCGGTCGGCGAGGGCCGTGATCGAGGCGTCCTCACGGCCGAGCTGCTCGAGCACAGCACGTCGCGTGGAGTCCGCCAACGCGGCAAGAGAGGCGTCGAGGTACGCCCTCGCATACTGAACCATACGGTTCAGTGTCTAGCATGCGTCGGCGATGGCCCGCAAGCGCCAGCGCCTGTCCGCGGTTGCTCATGCGGATCAGGCGTCGGCGACCTGTGCCCGTGGCGCCGGGGACTGCGACAGAACGCCGAATCGGTCGCGCGCTCCGTCTGCGGTCTGGTTCGCACCACGACGGTGGTGTGTAGGTGCGATCGAGCGCCGATGAGAAATGGTGCCGGTAGTCGTCTGAGTACGGTCTGGTGAACGTCCGGCGCGCTTCAGGGAGAGCAACGAGATGAGACCACTTCGATACTCGATCAACGTCACGCTCGACGGCTGCTGCCATCACGAGGCAGGGCTCCCCCCGGACGAGGAGTCGATGCGCTATTGGACCGCTGAGATGGAACGAGCCGATGCCTTGCTATTCGGCCGGGTGACCTACGAGATGATGGAGTCGGCGTGGCGGCAGCCGGCCACGGGCACGTGGCCTGACTGGATGGGTGAGTGGGAGATCCCGTTCGCCGAGACCATCGACCGGGCGAAGAAGTACGTCGTGTCGAGCACGCTGAGCGGCGTCGATTGGAACGCCGAGCTGGTGAGAGGCGACGTGGGGCAAGCGATTCAGCGGCTCAAGCAAGAGCCAGGCGAGGGCCTGTTCGTGGGTGGCGTGACGCTCCCCCTGGCGTTGGCAGATCTGGGACTGATCGACGAGTACGAGTTCCTTGTGCAGCCGGTC
>JAYTZE010000310.1:0-1683 GCA_043742385.1 Ilumatobacteraceae bacterium | reverse complement strand
GCGCCGTGCAGTGAATCCGACAGTTCCGTCGCCTGACGGTTGAGATCCCAGGCGATCGTTCCCAATACCGCAACCGTGCAGCAGATGCCGACGAGCGTGACTGCCGCGATCGCGACGGCGCGCGGCATCCAGGTTGCCAGGGCCCGTACCAAGGGCGCGGCGATGACAGCGGCTGTCGCTGCAGCCCCGATAAGAGCGAACACCTGCGCGGCTCGCTGCACGACCATTACTCCAATGAGCGTCGCGATCACGAAGAATCCGAGAAAGGCAAAGCCTCTCGCCGACACAACAACCGCATATTCGCGGCGCGGACGCCGTTGGCTAGCACTCGTAGGTGGTGAACTCACGATGTCGACATACCCCAAGCAGATCTGTTCACACGAGTGTCGCGCAACTGTCGAGTTGATACCCAAGCTTTGCTACGTAAGGTTGCAGCATGCCAACGCTGACGTCTGACGAGCGAGCACAGTTCGCGGAGAACGGGTGGCTGTTGTTGCACGACGCGGTCACCACAGATCAGTTGGCCAGGCTTCGGGCAGACATGGCTATATGGGTCGACGAGAGCCGCCAACACAGTGCCGCGTACGGCACGACGGTGGATGGCCGTCCACGTTTCGATCTGCAACCTGGCCACTCCCCCGATCGGCCGGCTCTGCGACGGGTCCAGGCGCCGGCAGAGGTATCGGACGCGTACTACGAGGTATTGACGAACAGTCGCGTTGTCGACGCCGTCGCCGATCTGATCGGCCCGAATGTTCGTCACCACCACAACAAGATCAACTCCAAGCAACCTGGCTCGTCCACCGAGGTGCGGTGGCATCAAGACTTCTGCTTCACCCCGCATACCAACTGCGATCTGGTGACGGCGCTGCTGTTCGTCGACGATGTGACCTGCGAGAACGGCCCGCTCGAAGTGCAGGACGGATCGCATCGTGGGCCGTTGTACGGCCTGTGGCACGACGGTGTTTTCACCGGAGCCGTCGAGCAATCGGTCGAGGATCTGGCACGACACGAGGCTGAGGTACTGACCGGCCCAGCGGGTTCCGCGTGCCTGATGCACACTCGGTTGATGCACGGCTCGACGCCCAACAACTCCAACGAGCCACGCACGTTGTTCATTGCTGTCTACGCCGCCGCCGATTCGGTTCGCTGCACACCGAACCCGGTTCCGAACACGCACGACGGGATCATCGTGCGCGGCGCCGAGCCAGGCCGGGTGCGAAGTGAGCACTGGGAGATCGAGATTCCTGAGTATCCGAAGGCGGTCTCGTTCTTCGCCCAGCAGGCCGCAGACGAACGCGCCGCGATGTGATGTATGCCGACTGAACAACATGGTGCCCGCTCGGTGCTGGCGACGATCGTCGGCTACGTCATCGTCGCCGTCGTTGTCGTGGTGCTGTTCAACTTCATCATCGGCACCATCTTCTGGCTGGTCCGCACACTGCTCATCGTTGGGGTTCTACTCGCGCTCCTAACGATTTATCTGAGATTGAAGTCGCCCGACTGAACTCCCCGATGAACGAGCAATTCAGGTCTCGTACAGCGCCACGACATTGGCGATGAGCGGTTGGGTGTCGGGATTCGGACAGATGGCTTCGATGGTGCCCCCCGGCACGGTCGGCATCGGGCACGGCAGCTTTTCCACGAACGCGACCCATCGCGAGATGTAGTCGGCGACGCCCA
>JAYTZE010000309.1:0-1685 GCA_043742385.1 Ilumatobacteraceae bacterium | reverse complement strand
CATCCCAGGGAGCTGACGACGGAGTGGCTCGCCGCGACGCTCAAGGCCGGCGACACCCTGCACGGAGCCCACGTGACCAGCTTCTCGACGTCGCCCGTCGGCGAGGGCATCGGCATGCTGGGGATTCTGGTGCGCGTCGCGATGACCTACGACAGGCCTGCGCCGGAGGCACCTCAGACGTTGATCGCCAAGTTCCCGAGCGCGGTGCCGGGCAACCGCGAGATCGGGATGACGTATCGGCTATACGGGCGCGAGGTCGACTTCTACACTCGAATCAGCTCCGAGATCGAGGGCCTCGCTGCGCCTCGCTGCTACGGCGGGCGCTACGACCCAGCGACAGGTGACTCGGTCCTGTTGCAGCCTGGTTCGCCCTCCGCCTGACTTCGTCACTGTGCGGACACGATCGTCGACTGCGCTCATCCCACGGACCTGGGAACCGGACGTTGTGACGTAACGTCGAAGCACCATGGGAACGCCTCGAGTCTTGTGTTGCCTTTCGGCAGTCGCGCTACTCGCTGCGTGCGGTACCCCAACAACCGCACCGCTCGACTCGTCGACAGACGCTTCTCGGCTCGAGAGTATCGCCGAGACGAACAACTCCACCATTGACGGCCCCACCGTCGAACTGACGCCGGCAGTCGAAGTGACACCACTCGACCCTGCCCCCGGGTGGGTGCAGCTCGGTCAGAGCCCCCTGTCACCGCGCACTGAGGCCGTTGGCGTGTGGACGGGATCGGAGGTGTTGGTCCTTGGCGGGACCGAAACGCCGATGTGTCCGGGCTGCGACTACGCCGAAGCACCTCCCTACCTGCGCGACGGAGCGGCGTACGCTTCGGCGACGGATACCTGGCGACCGATCGCCGACCTTCCGCCGGAGGCGGCGGGCTACAGCAGCGCGATAGCCATTGGCGACGACGACGTGTTTCTCTTGTCGCAGACGTCGGGTCAGATCGCTGTTTGGCAGTACTCGATCTCGAGGGACGCCTGGACGAACGTGCCGTCACTGCAGCGAGCTCCATCGTCGGCCCGAATCGCCGGTCACAACGGCCACCTCGTGCTCTACGCGGGTTCCGACGAACAGGGGGAGGTCCCCGATCAGGTTCTCGATCCAGAAACCGGGGTCTGGTCCGACGTTCCGAATGATCCGTTCGAAGCGTCTTACGATCGACAGCTGCTCAGTGTCGACGGAGCGCTCATCCTCTTCGCCAAGCCGATCAGCGCGGCGATTGACTCGTCACAAGTGCCGCGTGTCTTGGCTGCCCGATTCGACGAGGCGACCGGTACCTGGCAAATCCTTCCCGACGGTGACCAACTCAGCCCGCCAACGTTCGCCGACGGCACCCTGGCCGTGAGCCCCTACCGAGGTGGTGCCGACGGCGGAGAAGTCAACAACTGGGGGCGGCTCGTACCCAACGGCGGGATGCTGGACCTCTCGACCCAAACGTGGAGCCACCTCCCGGGCGAGACAAAAAAGGACCAGTGGGGAGGCGGCGTAGTCGGCCGCTCGGCAGCCTCCTTCACCGGAGTCCAAGGTGACGTCCTCGACCTCGTCAGCGGTGAGTGGTTCACGATTCCGGACCTGCCGTCCGGTCTCAGTGACGGCTACGCGCACACGGTCGTCGCCGCTGGCACCGATCTGTTCGTCTTCGGTGGTGGGCTCCAGGGCACAGTGTCCAACGACGCTT
>JAYTZE010000308.1:0-3550 GCA_043742385.1 Ilumatobacteraceae bacterium | reverse complement strand
CTGCCAAGCCAATGACGAGTGGGGCGCGGCCATCGTTGGCCGAGACCGGCGAGGCTCCACCGTCGGCGACGTAGGCGACGAACGACTTCCACTCCTCGATGTAGCTCGGGATGTACCGGTCGAGGAAGAAATACGGGATCGTCGAGCCGATCATCCCCGCAGCGGTCCTGCGCATGCCGGTGTGACTCGAAGGATTCTCCGACGCTGCCAGGCCCGACGATCCGAACGCCTCGACGCGCTGGTCGTAGCCGTATACGGCTTGACGGCTGTTGTCGATCGTGGTGATGCATCCGTTCTCGTGACGCAAAATGACGACGGCGGTGTCGACATCTCCGGCATCACCGATTGCCGGATCGACGCGCACGGCTGCCTGCGCATACACATCGATCACCTCACTGCCCGTGACAAACCTGGCCATGTCGAAGTCGTGGATCATCATGTCGAGGAAGATCCCACCCGACACCTTGATGTAGGCGATCGGTGGCGGCGCCGGATCGCGGCTGGTGATGCGCAACAGGTGCAGGTCGCCGACCGACCCGTCGATGACAGCGGCGCGCACAGAGGCGTGGGCCGGATCGAAACGACGATTGAAGCCGACCTGGATGGGCACGCCACTGGCCTGCACGACGCCCAATGCCTCGTCGACCTTGTCGAGATCGAGCGAGATCGGCTTCTCGCAGAAGATGGCCTTGCCGGCCCGTGCTGAGGCAATCAGAAACGGAACGTGAGTGTCGGTACTGCTGCAGATCGCCACAGCGTCGACGTCGGCTGAGGACAGCACCGTGTCGACATCGGCCGTGTGCGGCACGTCGAGTTGGGCGCCAACCGCCGCGGCCGCATCGCCGTTGATGTCTTGCACCATTGCCAGCGAGGCACCCGAAACCTGCCGTGACAGCAGCTCTGCGTGCATCTTGCCGATTCGGCCGACGCCGAGTACTGCGATTCTGAGTGTCACAGTGGGGTCTCCTGGAGTGAAGGCTTCGGGGCGTCTCCGGCACCGAAAACGGACTGGTCATAGTCGACGATGTTGCCGGTCAGCATCCCTGACTCGTCGCTGAGATAGAAAGCAACGACCTTGGCAACCTCCGGTGGCTTGATCAGTCGACCCATCGGCTGGCCGGCCTCAGCGCGTTCGAGCCAGCCGTCGGTGGCTCCGTGAAACTTTCGTTGAGTCGCGTCTTCGGACTCGGTGTCCATCCAACCCGGGCTGATCTGGTTGACACGGATCTTGTGCCGCATCAGCGAGAACGCCAGGTTGCGGGTCATCGTCTCCAGCGCACCCTTGGACACGCAGTAGCTGAGAATGAACGGCTGACCGCCGTGGCCACTTGTCGAGCCGATACTGACGGCCGAGCCGGCAACGCCCGCGCGGCGCATGACCTCGGCGGCAGCCTGGATCATGAACATCGGGGCACGAACGTTGACAGCGATCATCTCTTCGAACCCGTCGGGAGTCGCCGTCCACACGTTGTCGCGCCACGTCGCCGCGGCGACGTTGACAACGCCGTGAATGACACCGAACTGCTTGTCGGCGGCGTCGATGACCTGACGCGGCGCAGCTGGGTCGACCATGTTTGCTTCGACGAACGTCGTCGGCGTGCCGAGGGCGGTGAGTTCCGCCGCCAACCCCGTTCCCCTGTCGGCGCTGCGACCGGCGATCACCAAGCCGGCGGCACCATCGGCGACGACCTGGCGAGCGATTGCCTCACCGAGCCCCTGCGTGCCACCGCTGACGACAATGACCTTGCCCTCGAGTTTCCCCGTCATGTACCAATCCTCTGATGTAGCAATCCGTTGACCATCGCGGCCTTGGCGGCCTGAACCTGAGGGCGATCACTGACCTCGGGTACTCCGACTTCCCAGAACGCGCCGCCACCTGTCCACGAAAATGCATCGGTCTGCAGAGCGATCACAGTCGTGCGATCGCTGTGGCGCGCTCGGCCGAGCGCGGACTCCAACTCGTGCACCGACGCGGCGCGTTCGCTGTTGCAGCCCATCGCTGCGGCGTGGGCTGCGAAGTCGACATACACGAGTTCGCGGTGACGGGTGTTCTCGATCTGATTGTTGAACGGCTCGCCGCCCTGGTTGATCTGCAGTCGGTTGATCACGGCGAATCCGCCGTTGTCGCACACGATCACGATCAGCTTGTGACCCGACAGCACCGAGCTGTACAGATCGCTGTTCATCATCATGTACGAGCCGTCGCCGACAAAGGTGATGACTTCGTCGTCGGGCCGGGCCATCTTGGCTCCCCAAGCGCCCGAGATCTCGTATCCCATGCACGAAAAGCCGTATTCACAATCGAAGCCGCCGACTTCCTTCGCCCGCCAACCGTTGATCAGCTCACCGGGGAAGCCGCCGGCGGCGGCCAGAACGTAGTCGCCCGGCTGTTGGCTGCGATCCACAGCGCCGATGACCTGGGCGTACGTCGGACGACCGCTCTCGCCCACTGCGGACGGATCCGCGATTCTGTCGATGTACGCGTGGTAGTCGCCGGTGGCATTCTTGGCCCGCAGCGCCCAGTCTTCGGCGGCGGCCCAACCCGTGAGGCCCTCGTTCAGCTCACGTATGCCTTCACGCGCGTCTGCAACCAGCGGCAGCGAACGGTGCTTGACGGCATCGAAGAGTGCAGCGTTGAGACCGATCAGCTGGGCATCGCCGGCAAACACCGTCCACGAGCCGGTCGTGAAGTCTTGCAACCGTGTTCCCACTGCCAGGATCACATCAGCCGCGCCGGCCAATTCGTTGGCGCTGGTGCAACCAGTCACGCCGACAGGGCCGGCATTCATTGGATGTGTTGCGGACAGGCATGCTCGTCCGGCGACGGTCTCGACAACGGGAACGTTGTGAGCCTCGGCGAATGCAGCAAGTTCCGCAGCCGCACCCGAGTAACGCACCCCCCCGCCGGCGATGATCAGTGGGCGCGCCGCCGCCTTCAACGCCGCGGTCGCTCGTGCCAGTTGCCCGAGGTCGGCGCGCTGGCGGGCGATGCGGTGGATCGTCGTCTCGAAGAACTCGTCGGGGAAGTCGAACGCCTCGGCCTGCACATCCTGTGGCAGCGCAAGCGTTGCCGGCCCGCAATCGGCAGGGTCCAGCATGACAGCGACGGCGTGGGGCAGCGAGTGGATGATCTGCTCGGGCCGCATGATGCGATCCCAGTAGCGACTGACCGACTTGAACGCGTCGTTGACCGTGATGGTCGGATCCCCGAAGTGCTCGACCTGCTGCAACACCGGGTCGGGCAGACGGCTGGCGAACGTGTCGCCCGCCAACAACAACACCGGCAAGCGGTTGGCATGGGCGACACCCGCTGCGGTGACCATGTTGAGCGCGCCTGGGCCGATCGAGGAGGTGGCGACCATGATCTGTCGACGGTTGGCAGCCTTGGCATAGCCGACAGCCGCGAGGGCCATGCCCTGCTCGTTCTGACCACGCCATGTCGGCATCGCGTCGCCTGCTTCCTGCAGCGCGAGCCCGAGACTGGTCACGTTGCCGTGCCCGAAGATCGCGAACACACCGGGGAACAACGGCACCTCGACATCGTCGATCA
>JAYTZE010000307.1:0-3551 GCA_043742385.1 Ilumatobacteraceae bacterium | reverse complement strand
CCTCAGGTTTGAGGTAGAAGGTGCCGCTGACATCGGCCACCAGTGGGATGGTGTGAGCATCGATGTCGGCGGGTGGACCGATCGTGAACACGGTGCGTCGTAGGGGATGAATTCCCACGGGTCGTGCTCCGGCGATGGTCGCCACGAGATCGCACCAGGATCCCGCCGCGTTCACCACCACCGCGGCCTCGTACTCGTTGCCAACACGATCGATGACTCGCCATTTGCCGGCTACGCGTTGCATCGAGGCGACGGCGGCCAGGGTGTGCATCTCGCCACCTCGAGACCGCAGCCCGCCCGCATAGCCACCGTGGAGCGCAGCGACATCGATCTCACTTGCGCCGGGTTCGAGTAGGCCGGCGGCAACCCAGTCGGAACGAACGACTTTCGTCGCTGCAACAACCTCGTCAGCGCTGAGCACGCGCATGTCGGGCACGAGTTCGACCACGGCCTCATACATCGACTTCATGTCTTCGACGTCGCCATGAGGGGCCACCCAGATCAATGGCAGCGGCTTCAACAACGGCCGTCCGAATCCCTCGGGCGGATCCTCCATGAACGCCCGGCTGGCCGTGGTGAGCAATCGAATGGTGCGTCCGCCGTAGCTCTCGAGAAACGTTGCCACCGAACGTCCGGTCGTGTGATAGGCGAGGGTTGCCTCCATCTCGAGCAGACCCACCCGGCGATCCGTCGCCAGCTCATAGCCAATCGACACGCCTGCGATACCTCCACCGATCACGAGTACGTCGTACGACTTCATCTGCGCAGCTTGTCACTCTGCGACGATGGCGCCATTCACCGGTAGGGCCTGATTCGCCGGTAGGATCACAACTTCAAGTTCTCCTCGCTTCGGCGTAGCTGCTTCGGGCTCGGGACTGCGAAGGGGAAATGCGTGAGTAACTCGGTGCCGGATGACCAGCAAATGGTGAAGCTGCTAGCTGTCGTGCTCAGCGGTGACGATTCCGGCGCCCCGGTCGACAATTCGATCATCGCCAAGCGTCTTGGCTGGGATCTCGAAGCCGTCGCCTCGTGCCTGAACGAGGCCAAGGAGCGATCCCTGGTCTGGGGTCAGCGCAGCGGCGACAAGCCTGCGCCGTGGTTCAAGGAACTGGAAATCACCGTGCAGGGTCGCCGCCTATTGCGGTCGCACCCCGGCAAGGCGTGACCCCACCACGCGGGTACTAGCGGGGCTTGGCCCCTCCGCCGACACGCAAGGTCTCGCCGGTGATCCAGCTTGCAGCGGGTGAGCACAACAACAGCACCGCTGCGCCAGGCACCGGACCGGTGCCGGCGCCCGACGAGATGTTGATGATTGAACCGGTCTGCATGTACCTCGCTGCGGTGGTGATGCCGACCCAGACGGCTGTCTTGTCCAGTTCGATGCAGTCGTCGCATTGTTGGCGACTCAACTCGGTCAACGGCATGCGAGCCGGCGACCCGCCGGCGTTGTTCACCCAGATCGACAACTTGCCGTAGGTGTCAATGGCCGTACGTGCAAGGGCATCGACCGCGTCGTGGTCGGTCACGTTGGTGGCAACGGCCACGGCCTCGCCGCCACGACGACCTTGGCGCCGGCCGCGGCGACCGTGCGCGCAATCCCCTCGCCGATGCCACGACCGCCGCCGGTGACGACGGCGACATCGTCGCGCAGACTGAACAACTCACTCGGTGATGGATACTCTGCGGTCATACTGGGGCCTCCACTCTTCGTAGCGGGGAGTGCATGGTCGGCTGATGATCCCAGAGATCGGACAGCAAGTCACTTCGCATGAAAACCCGCGAGGGATCGTCCCAACGGTTGATCTGCTGGAGAGGGTCCTCGGCCAGGTCGTAGAGCTCGCCCTCGGTTCCGTCGTGGCTGTACCCGGGCTGATAGGCGCTACACACCCAGCCATCTCGGGTGATGGTCCGGAGATGCACTGCCACACCGAAGAGCTCGCTGTCCCACTCCGTGAGCACTCGCTCGAATCCACGTGCGTTGGCGTCGGCGTCGTCGATGGGCAGTGCCGTGCCCTCCATCCACTCAGGTGCTGCGATCCCGGCGATCTGGCAGAACGTCGGCGCGAGATCGACCAATCCGACCGGGCGCGACACGTTGGCTGGCGTGACCATGGCAGACGGCGCAGGCCTCCAGATCAGAGGAATGCGCATCAATCCATCGACGTGATAGGGCCCTTTGAACAACAGCCCGAAGTCTCCCTGCAGTTCGCCGTGATCGGTCGTGAAGATCACGTCGACATCGTCGGTCCAGCCGCGACCGGCGATTGACTTCAGAACTCGTCCGAGGGCCTCGTCGATCAGTTCACATTCGACGGCGTTGCGTGCGTTGACCTCGCGCACCTGGTCGGTGGTCAGCGTTGCTGGTATCCAGTTGGCCGGGGCTTCGTAGTTGGAGACGAGGCTGCCGTCGTACCACGCCCGCCAGTGGCGTGGCTTGTCATCCAGAATCGCTTCCCGTAGCGCCGAGTCCTCGATGTAGCCAGCTGGAAGTGGCACGTCCCGCCAGTCGACGCGACCGAGTTCCGATGCCGGCGGATCCCATGGATGATGTGGATCTGGGAAACTCATCCAACAGAACCAGTCGTCGTCGGCATCGAGCGAAGCCAGCCACGAGATCGTGCGATCAGCAACCCAGTCGGTGTGGTACCACTCTCGCGGCACGGGGTTGTCGTGCACTTGTGGCGCGCCAGTCTCCCCACCGCCCTCGGCGTTGACCTCCAGCGCCATATCGAGCACCGGGTAGAACATCGAGACTGCTTCGGGATGGTTGGCCGCCAGCCAGCGGGCGTAGTGCAGCGGGCCGAGGGCGCCGTGGGTGGCCGCCTCGAAGTGCTCGAAGCCGCGGTGAAGTCCTATGAGGCCTTCGCGCTCGAAGCGGTTCTCGATGAAGCGGGCGAAGGGGTCGAGGAACGGCTCGAAGTGTGGCTTTCCGATCAGCGCAGTGCGGTAACCAGTGTCGTTCAGCACGGTTGCGACAGAGGGAGCGTCGACCGGCAGGGCAACCCCGTTCATCCACACTCCATGCGTGCTGGGGTGCTGGCCGGTGATGATCGTCGACCGGGATGGCATGCACACCACCGACTGCGGATGGGCTCGCTCGTAACGAAACCCCCGCGCGGCCAGCCCATCGATCACCGGCGTGCGCGCGACCGTGCCGCCGTTGCAGCCGAGCGTGTCGTAACGTTGCTGATCGCTGGTGACGAACAAGATCTTGCGGCCCATCAGCGTGCGCCCTGGTTCTCGTCGGATTCCATTTGTCGCCGCAGCTCCTCGAGTGCACCCGCCGTCGCGCCGCCAATGGTCAACGCCATCGCGCGCGGATCGGCGTCGGTCGAGTACACGACCAGGCACGTCTCGTCACCGAGGTCGATGACGTCGATCATGCCGCGGTGATACGTGAGGACCGAAACAGTGATGCGGTATTGAAAGCGATACTGAACGTTGTCCCACACGAGGATCTCCTCTGGCATCGGAATCCCGGAGTCGAGCACGATCACTCGTGTGTCGCCGTCGACCGCACACGACGCGATCCCAGGGAACCACTCGTGCAG
>JAYTZE010000306.1:0-3558 GCA_043742385.1 Ilumatobacteraceae bacterium | reverse complement strand
TTGTAGCTGCCCGTGATCGTCCCGGTGTTGATAAAGGCCAGCACGTCCTCGCCGCTCACGAACCCGCCCGTGAGACTGATGGTGGCCGACTCGATGTTCGTGTCGTCCACGTCCGTGATGGTGAGCGTGCTGTCGATGACCTGCGCCCCATCGCCTTCGGTATAGGCTAGCGTGCCGCCCGCCCCCGCCACCACCGGCGCGGCATTAGCTGCCACGTTGACCGAGAATTCGGAGGTTCCATCAGCCACGGTAGTTGCCGTTGCCGTGACGCGATCCGCGGAGACAAGGGAGCCGACCGCGAAGTTGAATGAGAATTGGATCGCTGTGGCATCGTTTGTTCCGGCCGTACCTGTGAGACCCACCGTATTCCGCCCGATAAAGGTCTGCCCTTCGCCATTGACGCCGGCCGCATCGGGGCTTTCGAAGAACTCTACGATGGCGCCTGGCCGAGCCTCGCCGCTGATCGTGACGTTGCCGCCCGTGATCGTCACACTATAGATCACCGGAAAGTTCATCAGGTTATTCGGACCTGAGTCGACGTCGTTTCCATCATTGGGAGTCACCCCGTTGCCAGTCCCGAGTTCGATGCCGAGAGCGGTGTTGCCGTAGATGATGTTGCCGAGGATGCGGTTGCCGATGGTGGGATTGTCGCGGACCTCGATGCCGTTGATGTTGTTGCCGAAGATCAGGTTACCTTCATTCGTGCCGGTGCCGCCGATGAGGTTCCCCGTTGCTCCATCGCCCGCGTTCTCGTTGATGTCGATGCCGTCGCGCGCATTGCCGAGATCCAGGGTGCCGGTGACATCCGTGCCGATATAGTTGCCCTGGATGATATTGTTGTCTCCGCTGTCGATCTCGATACCGTCACTGTCGTTGCCGGAAATGATATTGCGCGCATTGATATTCGACCCGCCGATGATGTTGTTACTGCCACCGTCAATATCGATACCTTCCTGCTCGTTCCCTCGGTCGAGGGTCCCGCCGGCATCGGTGCCGATATAGTTCCCCAACACTTGGTTCGCGCTCGCACTCGCGCCAAACAGGATAATCCCGGAATACCCATTGCCTGAGATCACGTTACGGTCTGCGGCCGTGAGCCCTCCGATGATATTGTTGCCTGACTCTATGCGGATACCGCCTCGGGATGTGATGAGTGAGGGGTTGTTTGCGGCGATCGTGGTGCCGTCAGCATCCAATCCCAGGTAATTCCCGGCGATGGTATTTGCGGCGCTTTGGACCACGATGCCGCTCTGGTTGAAGTTCTGAATGACAAGGCCCCTGATCGTGCTGCCCCCGCTGCCCGCGGCTAACACGAGGCCGTTCACGGCGCCAGCACCGGCTCCGTTGAGTTCAATGATGGGGGTGGTCCCGAAATCTGGTTCCGTCGTCCCATCGATGATCACAGTCTGCGTGATTGTCGGGAGGGCGCTGAGCACATTGATCGTGTGCGGCCCGGCCCCGGCAATGTTGAACGAGATCGTGTCTGTCCCAGCGGTGGTGTTGGCCGCCGTGATCGCTTCACGTAACGATACGGCGCCGCCTAAGGCATTCAACTGCTCGATCGTGTAACTGGCCCCGAGCCCGGTATCGTCGGCATCAGACGTCGTCGTCACCACGAGGGTGTTGGCTACATCCGTGACGGTGATCGTCAGATCCTGCGTATCCGTTCCGCCATTCCCATCCGAGACTTGAACCGTGACCAGATAGATATTATTGGTGTCTGCATCAGTTGGGGTCTCGAAGTCGGGCGTACTAGCAAAAGTCAGTACGCCGGTGTTGCTATCGATTGTAAAGTCCCCGGCATCGACTCCGCTGAGGGAATAGGTGAGGGTCTGGGGCGGGGCTTCTGGATCGGTGGCGTTCACATCGGTGACGGCGGTGATCGTTTCGGCAACGCTGATGGAGGCCGTCGTCCCACCGCCGTTGCTGGTAATCACCGGCGCATCGTTCACGCCACTGACGGTGACAGTCGTATCGTAATTGGCGCTGGTGCCGCCGTCGCCATCGGTGAGAACGAAGCGCACCGTGCGCGCCCCAGTCGTGGGTGCATTCGTGTCGGTATCTTGATAGGTGACATTCTTAACCAAGGCCGTCACGGCGGTCGGAGTCGCGCTGGCATTCAACGTGATGACGAGGTTGCTCCCGCTGCTGCCCCCCGTGAAGGTCCCGATGGTTACGCCTCCGTAGGTCACGTTCGCGCCACTCACGCCGATCTGCCCGGCACCACTGCCTTCATTGCGGATGCTGAGTATGTCTTCGGCGCTGTCGCTACCGGCGGCGAAACTCACAGTGAGCGTGCCGGTGTTGAAGTCGGTGCTGTCCACATCGGCCACGGTGGCGTTGCTGCCCTGCTCAATGACGACCGCCCCATCGCCTTCGTTGTAGCTCAGGCTGTCGCCCGAGAGATTGGTAATAGCCGGCGCATCGTTGACGCCACTCACGGTCACCGTCGTGTCGTAGTTGGCGCTGGTGCCGCCGTCGCCGTCGGTGAGCACGTAGCGCACGGTCCGCGCTCCCGTGGTCGGCGCATTGGTGTCGGTGTCTTGATAGGTGATGTTCTGCACGAGAGCGGTGACCGCCGTCGGGGTCGCACTGGCGTTGAGCGTGATGACCAGGTTCGTGCCGCTGCTGCCGCCGGTAAAGGTCCCGATGGTCACCCCTTGATAGGTCACATTGCTGCCACTCACGCCGATCTGGCCAACTCCGGTCCCCTGGTTGCGAATCGCGAGCACGTCCTCGGCACTGTCGCTGCCCGCGGTGAAGCTCACGGTCAGGGTGCCGGTGTCGAAGTTGGTCGAGTCGACATCGGCTACCAACGCATTGCCGCCTTGCTCAATCACCACCGCCCCATCACCTTCAGCGTAGGCGAGGCTGTCGCCACCGAGGTTGGTGATCGTCGGGGCGACGTTCGCCGCCTTGATCGACACCGCACCGATTGCCCATTCTGCTGTTGCCGACGTCGTCTTGGACCACGACATCGTTACCGTTGCGGCGCCCGCTTCGGTGCTGGCAGCACCGCGTTGGTCTCCGCCACTGTTGGCGAGTTCCCACAGCTCGGTTTGACCCGTGCCTTGGGTCAGCGAAGTCGCATCCTTCCCCGCGACAACGTCGTACACTAACTCGCCTGCGGCTGAAGTGACGTTGACGCTCGGCGAAGCGGATGTTCCGATTGCGGAAGCAAAAGTGCCAAGGGGAGTGGTTTGATCCACACCCGCGAACGTCGTTGCGCCGACACTGACCCCGTCCGTATTCCCACTCAGGTTGACAACAACATTCGCCGTACCGGAGGGAGGGTTGACCAAGCGCCAGATTTCGACACCCACCGGATTGGCACCACCGGACTGAGCACCTACCAAAGTAAGACTCTGTCCGGCATAGGTCACATTACTGACGGTACGTCCTCCAGCTGAATCCATTGATACGCCGACAAGCAGGAGGCGATCGCTGGCCGAAGTGGTCGTGTGGGAGACGGTCACGCTGCTGACGTTATTCCCGGAACCAGTCGATGTCGCATCCACCGCCACGCTCATCAACCCAACCCAGTCGTGCTGCGTGTCC
>JAYTZE010000305.1:0-6963 GCA_043742385.1 Ilumatobacteraceae bacterium | reverse complement strand
CATGGCTCGGCTTCCTGTTCGTCAACTTCGACGCAACAGCCACGCCGTTGGCGCCGTCGCTGGCCGCGTACGAGCCCTACCTCGAGCACTACGACCTTCCAAACGCGGTGAACCCCGGCAGCTTCACCCTCACTGACCAGCCGTGGAACTGGAAGGTGATGTTCGAGAACTTCAACGACGGATATCACGCCAACCGGCTGCATCACACGATTCAGGACTTCTGCCCCAGCAATCTCGCTGCGTTTCCGGTGCCATGGGACGACGCCTCGAACGTGATCTTCCGCACCAACGGTTATACCCACGTCGACGGCGGATTCAATGCCACGACCAAGGCCCTGTTACCGGTGTTCCCCGAGCTGACCGAGGAGGAACGGTGGCGCTCCACGTTCGCGCTCGTTCCTCCGACACTCTGCCTCGGCACGGCGCCTGATCAAGCGTTCTACTTCATCGTCACACCCAAGACCGCAGAGACCATCGATGTCGAGATCGGCTACCTGTTGCATCCGAGCGCGCTCGACCACCCGATGTTCGCGCACCTCTTCGCGATGAGCGACGCCGGTGTTCAGGTGTTCGTCAAACAGGATCAGGATGCGACGACCAAGGTGCAACGCGGCATGCACTCGCGCTTCGCAGCGAGGGGCCGGTACTCATGGCAGGAGGAAAGCCACGTGCAGTTCAATCGCTGGCTGGTGCAGCGCTACCGGCGCCACTGGCCCACTGTCGCGAGCGAACATGGAGAGCCCACCGTGCGTGTCGTGTAGCGGAACGATGCATGCGGAAGGGCGGTAGCAGATCAAGCTGGTTGCGTGCGCCGGGAGAAGGAGGATCGTTACGACGGGAAGATCCGACCGTCTGCGGTGTGTCGGACCCTCCCGTCGCATACCAGCTAATCGTTAGAGAACAGTGAACTCGACCTCGGTCAGCGTCTGATTCCCACCCCGTTCGATGGCCAGCACCTCGGACTTGTAGGTGCCAGGGACGAGGAACTCGGCTGGAATCGGCAGGCGGGTCGCGGTGCCCGGAAGCATCACATCGAGAACCCGCTTCGGGTTCCCCACGCTCGGAGCAACGGCGACGACCAGCACCTGGTATGAGACGACGTCGACGCCAGCGGGCGAGTTGACTGGCAGCCACTCGACGACCAGTCCGTCGGGCGCGATGGTCGACAGATCGGCGGGAGACGTGATGATCGGCCCATCGGGCACCTTGTGGGTCAAGGTGAAGGTGCTCATCAGCCGCTGACCGTCGATCGTGCGGCCGCGGAAGGTGTACGAGCCCTCGGGGAAGAGCCGCTTGAACTCCGCGAACGGGAACAAGTCGAATGACGGCTCACTGCTCTCTGAGAACAACTCCGTCAGACCGAAGTTGCGGATGACCTGTTCGGCCTCGACGTCGAGCACCTTGCGACCCAGTGGGTTCGTGATCGTGATCTCTCGCCATGGTGGTGCGTCGAGGAAGAATTGAAGGCCGGCATCGCCGTCAGTGGAGTTGTACTCGATCTTCAACCGAGCATCCGGAAACGGGATTGTCGACGATCGAGAGCTATCGGCGGCCACTGGCCCAGCGGCCAACACGGGTGCCAAGCTGACCAGCAACAGACCAGCCATACCGAAATGGGTGCGCATGATGTTACGTCCTTTCGTTGTGTTCTGGGGTCGACCATTCGACGAAGACAACGGAGGCTCGCTGACGGACGACCAGTCTGGGCGATCTCGGCCAGACACTTGCGACGGTAAACGAGACACCCTGACTGCAGCCTGAAACGGTCGCAGGATTCGAGCAGGCGACGGTGTCGGCCTGCAGGCCAAGCCCCGACCTCAGCCGTTGTCGATCGGGTTGACGGTCAACCCTGGGGCGACGATCTCGTCGATCGCGGCGAGCACGTCGGCGGACACGGTCACGTCCGCCGCTTCGAGGATCGGCTCGAGTTGTTCCGGCGTTCGCGGTCCGATCAATGCAGCCGTCACAGCCGGATTGGCGAGCACGAATCCAATCGCCAGTTGAATCAACGTCAACCCTGCCGCGTCCCCAACCGCTGTCAACTCCGAGACCAGCGCGCCCTTCTCGCCGCGAATCACCTCGTCGCGGTGGTCGAAATGATCCGGCTCACGAGCGGCACGCGACGCCGAGTCGATGGACCCGGATTGGTACTTGCCGGTCAACCACCCGCCGTTCAGGGGCGCCCACACGAGGGCACCGACTTCGTGTTGGTGACACCACGGCAACACATCGACCTCGGCCGCGCGCACCAGCATGGAGTACGGCGGTTGCTCGCTGCACGGCACGGTCACGCCGATTTGCGCGGCCTGCGCTCGTGCCTCGGCGAGTTGCAACGGCGAGAAGGTCGAAGTGCCGATGGCGCGCACTTTTCCCGCCTTCACCAACTCGTCGAACGCCTGCAACGTCTCGTCGATCGGCGTGCCTGGATCGGGCCGGTGCATCTGATACACGTCGATGTAGTCGGTTCGCAATCGACGCAGACTGGCCTCGCACGACTGAATGATCCACCGCCGCGACAGGCCGCGCTCCAGCGGATCGTCGCTCATCGCGTTGCCCACCTTGGTCGCCAAGACCACACGCTCGCGTCGCCGTGCGATGGCACGTCCGAGGATCTCCTCCGACGTGCCGAAGTCATAGATGTCGGCGGTGTCGAACAGGGTGACACCGACGGCCAAGGCGCGGTCGACCATCTGCGAGCACGACTGCCTATCGGGGTTGCCCCAGCGACCGAACATCATCGTGCCGAGGGCCAGCGTGCTGACCTCGATCCCGCTGGCACCCAACTGCCGGTACTGCACGGGTCAGGCCAGACCGGCTTGGCGTTGAAACACCAGGCTGTCCCAGTAGTCGATGCGGTGGGCAATACGACCATCGCGAACAACGAAGCGCATGACCCCGCGGAGCGCGATCGGCCGGTCGTTGGCGGTCGTTCGCAATGTGTAGGCGGCACAGACACGATTGCCATCGGCGACGACATCTTCGACCTCGTACACGAGCCCCGGCATCGAGGCCAGAAATCCCGGTAGGCGCTGGCGATACTCGACAACTCCCACACACCCGCTGCCCAGCGCGGCGGTGTGCTCGTTGACGAAATCGTCAGTGACAAACGCTGAGACGGCGTCGGCGTCGCCGGTCGAGAAAGCCCTGAGATAGCCAAGGCAAATCGACGTTGGCGACTCCGCATCGGCACTCACGAGCCGCTGCCCCAGACCTCCTGCACCGTCGCGTAGACACCCTGGTCGTAAGAGAACTCGATCATGTTGCCGTCGGGGTCCGTCAGCGCGCAGATGTAGCCGATCGGCGGCGGCATCTCGGTTGGCGCCCAGGCCAGGCAGCCCTCTGCCTCGCCACGGGCGGCGATGGCATCGACCTCGGCTCTGCTGGTGACCTCGATGCCGATGTGGGCAAACGGTGCCATGGTCGGTTGCGGACCCTTGCCCTGGTCGCGAATGAAGCTGACCAGCACCAGGATGAACGGCTTGTCGACCTGATCGCGATGGCCGAGCCACGCGCCTTTCCCATCGGCATCTTCGCGACGGTCGAGCAACTCGAGCGGAGTGAACCGCTCGTACCAGGCGATGGTTTTGTCGATGTCGGTCGCCGGCAACGCGATATGCGTCCAACGCATCGACGGCGGGTGGACTGTGTACTTGTCGACGACTTCACTCACGTGTCCAACCCTCCGGAACGACGGGATCCGACCCGCCCTTGGTCCACAGGATCAATGTATTGCCCCATGGGTCGAGGAAGGCGCTGTTGAACCCGTTGAACTCCGCCCAGTAATGCTGTCGCCACAGTTCGGTGGCACCAAGCTTCACCGCCGTATCGAGGATTCTCTCGTCGCTGTCGTCGTCGGCAACCAGGATCCATACCCGGGCGGAGCGCGATTTTGTCGTGAGCACGCGCGGTTCGACGCCCGCAGGATCGGGATGAGGGCGGGCGTTGGCGATGTTGTAGATGCCCATGTGCAGATTGCCGACGTCCGACGGCGCGCCGTCGGGCATCGGGAAGGTACCGCCGGGCACGATGCGGTGGAATTCGCCTGCCGGCCGCCCCTCGACCTCCCATCCGAACACCTCTGCGTAGAACCGCCCTGAGGCCTCGGGATCGTCGCTGGGAAAGTCCACGAAGATCAGCGTGTTGGGTTGGGTCATGAGCGCGAACGTAGCATCGCTGGACTGATGGTCTGACCGTCGAATCGCCAACCGACACCGTGTCAAGTTCCCACAGCATTAACACTCCGTGTCGCGCCCCTTCACATAGCGAGACTATGGTTCGTCCGCAACGGAATGGTCTGACCATCAGTCCGCGGACAAAGGGGAGAATCGACGTGAAGAGCAACAAGCCAGGTCACCGCACGAGCCGAGTGCTGGTGCTGCTCGCAGCGACTTCGATCATCGCGGCTGCATGCGGCGACGACGACAACGCCAGCGACGCAACAACTGCGGCATCCGAACCCGTGGCGACCGAACCCGCTGCAACAGAGCCTGCCGCGACCGAGCCGGCGGCAACGGAGCCAGCAGCCACCGACGCGCCGGAGACCTCCGCCGCAGAAGCCAGCCCGCTCGACACCAACGGCGACGGCAAGGTCGTGTTCGGCATCGCTGCAGCGGGGCCCGCCGACGATGGTGCGTACTACCAAGCTGTCGTCGATGCCGCCAAGACGCTCTCGACCGAGAACGGCTTCGAGGACCCGATCGTCGTCGACAACATCCAAGCCGCCGATGCGGCCACCGCGATCGGTGATCTCGCCCAGCAGGGTGTCGACGTCATCATCGTCGGGGCCTCTGAGATCGCCGAACCGTTGCCGGATCTCGTCAGCCAGTACCCGGACGTGTTCTGGTACTGCAACTGTGGCGCCGGTTTCCCACCCAACCCTGGTTTGTCCCAGAGCGTCGACGACGGTGGCGAGATCGGTTACGCCGCCGGGGCCGCCACCGGGTTGAAGCTCGAAGAGACGGGCGGCGATTCGGTGGTGTTCATTGGTTGCTGTGAGCTCGGCTTCGAGAAGCAGGCCTATATGTCGTTCGAACTCGGCCTGAAATCCATCGATGATTCGTTCACTGTGACCTACGTACCGACTGGCGACTTCCCATTCGACTTCGACAACACCGCCAATGCCACAGCAGCACTGCAAACGGCAATCGACAATGGCGCCGATGCTGTGTACCCGTACCTGGGCGGCGCGCACCGCCCGGTCGTGCAGGCTGCAAATGCCGCTGGGCTGATCACGATGAGTGCCGGATCCTCGACGGTGTGCGACGACAGCGAAGAACTGGACTATGACATCGCTGTGAAGTTCGACGGTGGCGACTACGTCACTGCGGTGATGAAGTTGATCATCGCCGGCACCTTCGTAGAAGGCGACATCAAGCAGTTCAAGGTCGGCGTTGACCCCGAGCCTGGTGCAATCATCTGCAACGCGACCACTCCTCAGCAGTCGGCGATGGACGACGTCTACGCCAAGATCGCCTCGGGTGACCTCGCCGACGAGTTCGGCCAGATCGCCGGCGTAGCGTTTGCAGAGGGCTGACCACATCCAGTGAGCCAGGCGGCCGATCACCGCGCTGGCGGGGGGTCTGACTTCCCGCCCGCCGCGGAGTTCATCGACATCTCAAAGCGGTTCGGGCGTGTCGTGGCCTGCGACAGCGTCAATCTGGCGTTGCACAAGGGTCGAATCCACGGCCTTCTCGGCGAGAACGGCGCCGGTAAGTCGACGCTGATGAAGATGTTGATCGGCCTGGTCCTGCCGGACGCCGGGCAGATTCGCGTGCACGGCGAGACCGTCAAGATCAGCGATCCGATCGACGCGGCGCGCTTGGGGATCGCGATGGTCCATCAGCATTTCAGCCTGGTCGAGCCGCTGACGGTATGGGAGAACGTTGCGCTTGGCGATTCCGGACGACTCGACCCAGGTCGCATCCGCCGACGTGTTCGCGAGATCAGCGAGCAGTACGGCCTCGAGATCGACCCTGATGACCGCATCTTTGACCTGACAGCCGGCATGCGCCAGCGCGTCGAGATCATCAAATGCCTACGCCGTGATCCTGAGATCCTGGTGTTTGACGAACCGACCTCAGTGCTCTCGCCCGCCGAATCCCAATTCCTGTTCGCGGCGCTACGACGCGTGGTCGAAGATGAGGGTAAGGCCGTGGCCCTGGTCAGTCACAAGCTCGCCGAGGTGATCTCGGCAAGTGACGAGATCACCATCATGCGCGACGGCAAGGTGGTGGATTCGCGACTGACTGCCGGCAGCGACCCTGCCACGCTCGCCCGGGCGATGGTGGGTCGCGAGGTGGTGCTGCGACGCGAACACGCCGCCTTCGGAGTACTCGACGAAACCAGTCCAACGGTGACCGTCACGAGAGAGCCAGTCGGACCACCGGTACTGGCGATCACCAACGTCACGGTCTCGGGCAGCGACGGGCGGGTGCTGCTCGATCGGCTCGACCTCGACGTGTACGCCGGTGAGATCGTCGGCGTCGCAGGTGTCGAAGGCAACGGCCAACGTACCCTCGGCGACGTGCTGTCGAGCCTGTGCGCGCTCGACGATGGTCACGTCGAAGTCGACGGTCGGCGCGTCGCCACCGGCCGCGCCGGCGCCATGGCCAGCGCCGGTATCGCTGTCATCCCCGAGGATCGTCATGACAGCGGTTGCGTGCTCGACTTCAGCGTCGCCGAGAACATGTTCATCGCCGACCCGCAACGGGTTGCTCGACATGGGTTGATGAATCAGTCTGCGATGCACGAGCAGGCGTCGGCACTGATTGACAAGTTCGACATCGTCTGTGTCGGGCCTCAGGCCCCGATGTGGTCGCTCAGCGGTGGCAACCAGCAGCGTGTCGTACTGGCACGTGAGTTGTCGTATGGCCCACGTGTGCTCGTCGCCGCGCAACCGACCCGAGGACTGGATGTCGGGGCGATCGAGTACATGTCGTCGCAGCTGCGCGCCGCTGCCGACGA
>JAYTZE010000304.1:0-1691 GCA_043742385.1 Ilumatobacteraceae bacterium | reverse complement strand
CCTCCGCACCGCGGCCTTTCGGTGCGAGGTCACTGATACTCGTGGCCGCACCGACAAAGAGCGATGCCTCGCCGATGCCCTGCAATGCTCGCAACGGCAGCAGGCCCCAACGCGAGCCAACGAGCGTGCACGCCGCGGTTGCGACTGCGGCAAGCAACGCGCCGAGGATCATCGTGTACCGCAGACCATGGCGCTCGGCAAAATGGCCGAGCTTCGGTCTGATCAGGATTGCGGCGACGCTGAAGATGGCAAGGTTGAGACCGATGTCGATCTCGTTGCCGCCCAACTGCTCCTCGATCAGCCGGGGCACGAGCGGGACCATGACACCGATGTAGATGAACAGGGCCAGCGCGGTCGCGGTCACCAACACGAATGGCCTGGTGAACATACGCTCCGATTCCACTGCGGCGGCGTGCACGTCGTGGGGTGTCAAGAGGGCTCTTTGGGGAGACCCAGCACGCGCTCGCCGACGATGTTGCGTTGGATCTGGCTCGTTCCGCCCCAGATCGTCTCGCTGCGGCTGAAGAAGAACGCACTGATCATCGGACTCACGGGATACCCGGCTCTCCGCTTGTCACGGACCGCGCCGGGCCACGATCCCGCGACAGGACCCGCGTCGACAAGCATCGACGACGACCCGAAGACATCGAGCGCCAGTTCCATGGCCTCGTTGTGCATCTCGCTCCAGAACATCTTGTTGGTCGCGCCGAGGGCAGTGACGCCGGGATCCTTGGTGCCCGAGAGTGTCGCCGACAACGATCGCAGTCCGTTGTAGCGCAGCAGCTGGATCTTGGTGTAGTACCTGGTCAGGCGCTGTCGGACAATCGGATTCGCCAACGAACCATTCGCCGAGGCGTGCTGGATCAGCAGCTTGTACTCCTCCTCGAATCGCCGATATCCGGTCGTGGCCGATTGTCCCCGTTCGAACGCCAGCGTCGAATTGGCCACCTTCCAACCGTTGTTGACCCCACCGACAACATTGTCTTTTGGGCAGCGCGCATCGGTGAAGAACACCTCGCAGAACTCGGCTGTGCCGTCGGGTTGGGTGATGCCGCGCACCTCGACACCGCGTTGACGCATGGGGACGAGCAGATACGAGATCCCTTTGTGCTTCGGCGACTCCGGATCCGTACGAGTCAGCAAGAAGCAGTAGTCGGCGTGATGCCCACCGGTGGTCCACACCTTCTGACCGTTGATCACCCACTCGTCACCGTCGAGCACAGCACTGGTCATCAGCGAAGCGAGATCCGAGCCCGAGTTCGGCTCGCTGAAGCCCTGACACCAGCGCACGGATCCGTTGAGGATCCGCGGCAGAAAATCCTTCTTCTGCTCCTCGCTGCCCCATTGCAGAATCGTCGGCCCGACCAACGTGTCACCGAAAAAATCGGCGCGCATCGGCGCCTTGACTCTGGCGAACTCCTCCGACAGCACGACGCCCTGCATGGTGGACAGGCCCTTGCCGCCGTACTCCTTGGGCCATGTGGCGCAGATCCATCCGCCCTCGAACAGCTTCGCCGGCCAGCCCTCGTTGAACGTCTTGCGCTGGTCGGCGTTCATTTCGAAGCCGTCATCCGACCATCCGGCTGGCAGGTTGTCCTGCAGCCACGCTCGAATCTCGGTGCGGAACGCCTCGGCATCGGTCGGGTAGCTCAAGTCCATTTCTCAAGTATTGACCGGCGGGTCAAGTGGGG
>JAYTZE010000303.1:0-1694 GCA_043742385.1 Ilumatobacteraceae bacterium | reverse complement strand
CTTTCGTGGTGCCCCGCTCGACGCGCTCATCCGCGTCGGCGCCGACGCAGCGATCGTGCGTGCAACTGTCGTTCACGACGACGGACGCGAGGTACTCGTCGAGTTGGAACTCAGCCGAAACGGTCGTAATCGCGTGCTGGTCAATCGACAAAAGCTCGGCCGATCTCGCGATCTGCTCGGGGTCATGCGCGTCACCGTGTTTTCGCCCGACGATCTGGCCGTGGTCAAGGAGGGTCCTGCCGGCCGCCGACGGTTCCTCGACGACGTGCTGGTCGCGCTGGCTCTGAAGTACGACGCGCTGCGATTGGAGTTGGATCGCGTTGTCAAGCAACGCAACATGCTGCTGAAGCAAGTGGGCGGGCGGCTGAACGACGAAGCTGCCTTGACGCTGGATGTGTGGGATTTGAAAATGACGGAAGTGGGAGACCAGTTCGGTCATGCGAGGGCCGTATTGATTGCACGTTTGGCGCCACTGGTCGGCGAGGCGTACGAGCAGCTCGCCGACCGGCCGACCAGCATCGAGCTGCGCTACGAACCGCTGTGGCGTCAGCGTGGCCTTGGTGTGGCGCTCGCCGAGGCGAGGGTCGACGACGTTCGTCGTGGCGTGTCGAGTGTTGGTCCGCATCGTGACGACGTCGAGCTGTTCATCGACGGTATGCCGGCGCGCACACATGCATCTCAGGGCGAGCAACGAACCTTGGCCTTGGCGTTGCGGTTGGGGGCGCATCGGTTGGTGACCGACAAGGCCGGCAGTGCACCGGTCTTGGTCCTCGACGATGTGCTCAGCGAACTCGACCCTGAGCGATGTGAAGCACTGCTTCGGCACCTGCCGGCGGGGCAGGTCGTGCTGACCACCGCAGGCGTGCTTCCAGAAGCTGCTCACCCTGACGCAATTGTGCGGATCGAAGCTGGCATGGTGATGTCGTGAGTCGCGACCCGGTGCCGTTCGGTGACAGCCTCGACAGGGTTGTTCGTTCACTTCGTCACGACACATCCGATGCGGTGTCGTCGGGTCAGACGGCCAGCCAAATGGGCGGCGTCTTCGGGCGGTGGTCCGAGGCCGTCGGCGATGCCGTTGCTGCGCATGTGAAGCCGGTGAAGCTCGATGGAACGAAGTTGATCGTCGAGGTCGACGACCCCGCGTGGGCGACGCAGCTGCGCTTCTTGGAGACCACGCTGAAGCAACGTCTCCTCGAAGTTGCCGGCGCAATCGTGGAGACAATTGAGGCCCGGGTCCGTCGGTTCTAGCCACCCCTCCTCGATGGCGGATTCGTGCTCGAATTGCCACCTCTGTGTCACACCCTTCCGATAGGATGACAGATGATCGCGACAGCAGCTGAAGCGCAGGAGACCAGCTCCCAGGTCGCCAATAAAACCGCAGGTCAAGCCTGCTTTTCTTGCCGATAGATTGAGGTGCGCGTGTCGTTCGACACCAACAAGCCAACTGCCGATTACGGCGCAAAAGACATCCAGGTTTTAGAAGGTCTCGACCCGGTCAGAAAACGGCCAGGAATGTACATCGGTTCCACCGGTTTGGCGGGCCTCCACCACCTCATTTGGGAGGTCGTCGACAACGCCGTCGACGAGGCGATGGCTGGCTTTTGCACGCGTATCGCGGTCACGATGTTGGCCGATGGCGGGTGTCGTGTCGACGACAATGGTCGTGGCGTGCCGGTCGATCCGTATCCCTCCGG
>JAYTZE010000302.1:0-6979 GCA_043742385.1 Ilumatobacteraceae bacterium | reverse complement strand
TTCTCGTTACGAGGAGCGGATGTTCGTCGTCGAGGGGCTCGGGCTGTTGCGTCAGGCCGTCGACGCTGGGTGGTACGTCGAGGGTTGTTACGTGGCACCCGAAACAACAGTTGATCTCGATGTCGCCGTCCATGAACTCGCGCCGAATGTGATCGAGCGCGTCGCCTCGACCGAGTCGCCCCAGCCTGTGCTCGCCATCGTCGCGATGCGTTTGATGACGTTGCCGAGCGATGCAACGTTCGTGCTCGTCGCCGATCGTCTTGCCGACCCTGGCAATGCTGGCACCATCATGCGCTCTGCGGAAGCCGCCGGCGCAGACGCCGTTGTGCTGACCCCTGGTTCGGTGGACCCGTACAACCCAAAGGTGGTCAGGGCGAGCGCCGGATCGCTCTTCCGCATCCCGGTCGTCGATGCAACGCTCGACTCGCTGGCGGGATTCCGTCGGCTCGGTACGTCGTCGCACCGCGGCGACGTGTACACCGATCCGGTGTACCACGGAAGGGTCGCCGTGGTCGTCGGCAACGAGGCGCACGGACTCGACGATGAAGCAGAGATCGATCAGTGGATCACGATTCCTCATGCCGGCCCGGCGGAGAGCCTCAACGTCGCGATGGCCGCAACCGTGCTGGTATTTGAAGTGGCTCGGCAGCGGAGCACTGTCTAAGATGGCGCGATGGTCGATCGGCGATTTCGGTGCCCCCGGGCGTTGCTCGGGGATGTGCGCTGACTCGCTAGACGTTCTCGCCGCCTCATCGCTCGGGGGTTTCGTGCCCATGTTGTGTGATGTCGTGAGGGGAATTCGGAGATGATCGAAGAAGTGAACCAGGCACGAGACGCTGCGCTTGCGCGCGTGGCCCAGGCGACGACCGCCGACGAAGTCCGTGCGCTCGAGGCCGAATTGTTGGGCAAGCGCGGCCCGTTCGCAGCATTCAAGACCGGCCTTGGTGCGTTGGCGACCGTGGAGGAGAAGAAGGCGGCCGGACATGCAGTCAACGAAGCGACCGTCGCCGTTGCGGAGGGTCTCAACCTACGCCGACGCGAACTGGCAGCGACGGAGCGACAGGTGCAGTTATCCGCCGAACGACTCGATCTCACCGAGGTGATGTCACGGCCGCGTCGAGGTCACGCGCACGTCGTGACTCAGGCGTGGGAGCGATTGGAGGATGTGTTCGTCGGGCTCGGTTTCCAGATCGCAGAAGGGCCCGATGTCGAGACCGACTGGTACAACTTCGAAGCGCTCAATCTACCGCGCGACCACCCGGCACGCAGCATGCACGACACCTTCTACGTCGAACACGGTGAACCCGGATCAACGGTGCTGCGCACGCACACGTCACCGGTGCAGATTCGTGTCATGCAGGCGCTTCCACCGCCGATCTACATGATCATGCCCGGCCGTGTCTTCCGCAACGAGACGACCGATGCCACCCACCTTGCCGTCTTCCACCAACTCGAGGGCTTGGTGATCGATCGAGGTATCACACTTGCCGATCTCGCCGGCACGATCGACTCGTTCACCAAGGCCTTCTTCGGCGCCGACTTTGGTTCTCGCCTGCGACCGAGTTACTTCCCTTTCACCGAGCCGTCGGCCGAGTTCGACATTCAGACTCCATCGGGTCAATGGCTCGAGCTCGGCGGCTGTGGGATGGTCCATCCCAACGTGCTGCGCGCCGGAGGCCTCGACCCGGAGGTGTGGAGCGGCTTCGCGTTCGGTTTTGGAATCGACCGCATGGCCAAGGAACGTCACGCCATCGGCGATATGCGCGAGATGTACAGCAACGACCTTCGCTTCGTGGAGCAGTTCTGATGAGTCCTCTCCTATGAAGGTTGTTCATTCCTGGCTCAACGAGCTTGCTCAGCTCGGTGATGACATCGACACGCTTGCCGAGACGATGACCGACCTCGGTTTGGCGGTCGAGGAAATCGTGCACGTCGGCGCCACCGTCGACGGCGTCATCACGGCGCGCGTCGTGCGCACCGAACGCCACCCGGACGCGGCCAAAGTGCACCGCGTGTACGT
Source organism: Ilumatobacteraceae bacterium (assembly GCA_043742385.1). Lineage (GTDB taxonomy): Bacteria > Actinomycetota > Acidimicrobiia > Acidimicrobiales > Ilumatobacteraceae > JAENVT01. The sequence continues at coordinate 4,959 of JAYTZE010000302.1, read as the reverse complement.
CGACACCGGAGACGGTCGCGAGCGGCATGTGTGGTGTGGCGCGTTCAACATGCACGCGGGCGACATCGTTCCGCTGGCGACCCCAGGCACTGCGATGCCCGACGGCCGAGTGATCGAGCCCAAGCCGATCCTTGGTATTCAGAGCGACGGCATGTTGTGCTCGGCGCGCGAGTTGGGCCTGGGCGACGACCACGCTGGCATCGTGATCCTTCCCAAAGACACACCACTCGGAGTGCCGTACGGCGAAGCGCTCGGGCTTGCTCGTGAGACTGTGTACGACCTCGATGTGACGCGCAACTTGCCTGATTGCTTCGGGTACCTCGGCGTGGCTCGCCAGGTTGCAGCGCGCCTCGGGGTGAGTCTCACAGCACGCCCCGCCTCAGCCACGTCGACCAGCGGAGCTCCAACACGGCAGGCCACCGTCGAGCTGGTCGGCGGCGATCGATGTGCACGATTCACCAGCACGGTCATCAGCGGCGTTCGCGTCGGTTCATCCCCGAACTGGATTGGCCAACGCCTCGCTGCGGCGGGAATGCGCTCGATCAACAACGTCGTCGATGTCAGCAACTATGTGATGCTCGAGCTGAACCAGCCGAACCACGCCTACGACCTCGACACCCTAGGAGGCGAGGGGTTCCGCATTCGTCTTGCCGGTAACGGGGAAACCATGATCACTCTCGATGGTGCCGAGCGCACGCTCACTGACGGCGATCTGCTGATCTGCGACGCCAACGACACGCCGATCGGCATCGGTGGGATCATGGGTGGCCTCGACAGCGAGATCAGTGAAACGACAACCACGATTGCACTGGAGATTGCCTGGTTCGAGCCGATCGGCATCGCCAAGACAGCGACTCGTCTCGGCCTGCGCAGCGAGGCTTCGCTTCGCTTCGATCGTGGGGTTGATCCTCATGGAATGCCTGGCGCGATCGCCAGATTCATCGAGCTCCTACGCCTGACGTGCCCCGACCTCATCGTTCATGACGGGATGGTCGATGCCACGTCTGAACTTCTTCCGGTCGCTCCCGTGATCGATGTGCGAGTGGCCAAGGTCAACGCCTTGCTCGGAACGTCGCTGTCGCCCACCGACATCAGCAACCTGATCGCCGGGCTCGGATTCGCGTCACGTGGTGGTGACACCCTGTCGGTCAGCGTTCCTTCATGGCGACCGGATTGCACAGCCGAAGTCGACATCATCGAAGAAGTAGCGCGGCAGTACGGCTACGCCAACGTCGGCAAGACCGTGCCGAAGTCAGCGATGCACGGCCGCCTGTCACCTGTGCAGGCACGTCGACGACAGCTGCGCGGCGTGGTATTGGGTCTCGGGCTCAACGAGGCGATGCCCAATCCGTTCTTGGCCGACGATGACCTTGTCCGCGCCGGACTCAGCGGTCCCGCGGTTCGAATCGTCAATTCACTGGTGGCCGATGAGAGTGTGTTACGCACGAGCCTGCGTCCCGGCCTGCTGAAGGCTATTGCCTTCAATGAATCGCACCGGCGAGCGGGGGTCAGCTTGTTCGAGATTGGTCATGTGTACCCGCCGGGGGAGGGAGAACTACCCGCGGAGTACGAGCAGCTGGCCGTCGTGTTGGCTGGACGCAATGCCGTGGCGGCGATGGACACCTGGCGCGAGGTGGCCGCGGCGATGGGCTTCGGGGCGCGCGTCGACCAGTCCAAGCCACCGCCCGGACTGCACCCGACACGATCGGCGGCGTTATCGCTCGGCCGCGACGCGATTGGCACAGTCGGGGAGGTTCATCCCGACGTACTTGATGCCTATGGCGTCGAAGAGCGCGTTGCGGTGCTCGAACTCAACCTGTCGGTGCTGTTGGCTGCTGAGGCCAAAGTCGCGCTGTGGAAGCCAACCAGTCGGTTCCCATCCAGCGATCTCGACCTGGCATTCGTCACGCCCGATTCCGTGACCGCCGAGAAGGTCGACAAGGCCATCAAGCAGGCAGCGGGCGCGCTGCTGGTCGAGCTTGCCCTGTTCGACGTGTACAACGGCGCAGGCATGCCGGCGGGCAGTCGTAGCCTGGCGTATCGACTGCGCCTGCAGGCACTCGATCGTACGTTGAGCGACACCGAACTCACAGAGCTGCGCAACAAGGTGATTGCGGGCGTCGCCAAGCTCGGGGCAACGCTTCGCTAGTCCTGAAGCCCCACGTGTGCGGTTGCCTGCCGCTACGGGTCCAGGACCGTACATGTGAGGCAAGCTTCCAGAGTCAGGGCTGACTCGTCAGCCACTTGTAGAAGACGGTTGTGTCGACAAATCCACCTTCAGGCCACAACGCGTATCCGGGGATCACACCGACGCGTTGCCAGCCGAGGCGGCTGTAGACGCGTTCGGCGTCGCCGCTCGCGGTGTCGAGCACCAACAACGTCTTGCCGGCTTCGAGTGCAGCCGACTCGGCGGCACGCATCAGCGCTTCGGCGACGCCGCGGCGTCGGGCACGACGGTGCACCAGCATCTTGGCGATCTCGCCGCGATGCGACTGATTCTCCGGGGCTGTCACGATCACCTGCACCGTGCCGACAACGACACTGGTGTCGCGCTCTTCGGCGATCAGCACGATGCGCTCGCCACGCGACGAACTGTCGAGCACGCTGAGCCAGAACGCCTCGACACGCTCGTGTTCGAGCGGCAGCATGAAACCGATCGAAGCGCCACCTTCGACGCAGTCGACGGTTACGTCGGCAAGCGCTCGAGCGAGTCCATCCTCGGTGCCTGCCCGCCGGATGACGATCTGATCACTCACGAGTTGTTCTTAGTTCATCGAGAGGTCATCGGGCGCGTTGGCCAACCATGCCACTCGTCCGCGCTGGCGGCGAAGCACCCGACGCCACAGATCCTCCGGAGCCTCGTTGAAGACGTCGTCGCGATTTGCGTCGAACACCATCCACGCACCTGCGGCCAGTTCTTCGTCGAGTTGGCCCGCGCCCCAGCCGGCATAACCGCGAAACATCCGTACCCGCCCGATCTCGTCGGCCACGTCGACTGGGTCGCGTGCCAGATCAACGCTTCCGAGATCGGGCAGAATCGCGCTCCAGGCGTCCTCCCTAGGTCCGCGCAATTCGGCAATCGCGATGAGCGCGTCGAACTGAACTGGCCCGCCATTGAACACAACAGCGGGGGGTGCGGACAGATCCATCCACAGGTCCAAGCCGTCGATCGCCGTTTCGTCAGTAGGCTGGTTCAATACCACACCGACGGCGCCGTCATTGCTGTGCTCCATCATGTAGACCACCGACCGGTCGAAGTTGGGTTCGTCGAGCGGCGGTGTCGCCAAGAGCAACATACCCCTCGTCGTCGCATACAAGGAATTCACGCCTCCATTCTGGCGTTGAGACACGGTGATTGGTTCGCCACGCGAACCGCAAGGAGCACAAACCTCAGATGTTCAAGAAGTTCGCTGGTGCCGTCGCCCTTATTGCCGGACTTGTTGTTGCAGGAATCGTCGGATTTCAGTTGTTGGATTCGCCGTTCTCGACGGTGACCAAAGACCATTCACCGCCGCCCGTCTTGCTCGAACTTCGTGACCTAGCCGACTTTCACGCTGCACAAGCACAGTTCGAAGTGGTCCTTGACCTGGAGAAGGACGTGAAGTGGGTGCCGAGCGCGATCGCCGGAGAGCGCGTTCAGTTCGTCGGTGTCGGCACGGTCGATGCGGTGGTCGATTTCAAGAGCCTGGGTGCCGGTGCGGTGCAGATCAGCGACGATGCGAAGGCGGTCGTTGTCACGTTGCCAGGTGCCTATGCAATGGATCCGGTGCTCGATCACGAGCAGAGCCACGTGATGAACCGCGACCGTGGCCTGCTGAACCGGCTCGGTGGGGTGTTCAACGACAATCCGACGAGCGAGGCGGCGTTGTACGACGCGGCGATGAACAAGATGGCTGACGCCGCCGCCCAGACGGATCTCATCGATCGCGCCCAGGAGCACACCACGTTCGTGCTGACGGGAATGCTGAAGGCCATGGGCTTTCAACAAATCGACATTGTCTTCCAGGTGTCGAGCGCCTCGGTGTAGCTGGCGGCTCCAGCACCTGGTTGCATGACAATGCGTCATGATGTATAATCATGCGTCATGAAGCGAGTCGGCATCATCGGCGCATCCGGCTATACCGGAGCAGAACTGCTGCGACTGTGCGCACAACATCCTGAGTTCGAGGTGGCCTACGCGACCGGTGACACTCAGGCCGGGATACTGGCCAGCGTGCTGTATCCGAGCCTTGCGGCCCGATATCCAGATCTGGTCTTCGACGAGTTCGACCCCGCCAAGGCCGAGAACCTCGATGTGGTATTCCTCGGGTTGCCACACGAAGCATCCATGGCCCTGGCGCCGCGGTTGCACGGCAAGGTGGGCTGCCTCGTTGACCTGTCGGCGGCGTTCCGACTGAAGGATGCGTCGCTGTATCCGACGTGGTACGGGTTCACCCACGATCAACCCGAGCTGCTGGCCAGCGCGGTGTTCGGACTGCCCGAGTTGCATCGGGAGGACCTGAAAGAAGCGACGCTCGTCGCCACGCCCGGCTGCCACGTCACCGCGGCGACGCTCGCCCTGGCGCCGCTGGTCGAGAGCGGCGCCATCGAACCCACGGGCGTGATCGTCAATTCCATCACCGGCGTCAGCGGGGCCGGACGTGCACTCAAACACACCTCGATGTTCTGCACCGTCGACGAGGACGTCAATGCGTACGGTCTGCTCGACCATCGTCATACCCCCGAGATCGAGCAGGAAACGGGGGCACAGGTGTTGTTCACCCCGCACCTTGCCCCGCTCAGTCGCGGGCTGCTCGCTACGTGCTACGCCAAGCCCAACGGCAAGGTGACAACGGCATCGCTGCTGGCAACCCTGGCCGGTCGATACAACGGCGAACCTTTTGTCGTCGTGCGTCCGGCCTCGCCGTCGACCAAGGCAACGATGGGCAGCAACGTTGCCCACATCACGGCGCGCTTCGA
>JAYTZE010000301.1:0-1700 GCA_043742385.1 Ilumatobacteraceae bacterium | reverse complement strand
ATTCATTGCCGAGAGCATGGCGGCTACGTCGTGACCCTCGATCCAACGCCGAAGCGTTGCGCGATCGATGTCCTCCCGCAGGCCGAGCCAAACCTTGGCACCAGGAGTTGCGTCCATGATGATCCAGCCTTCGGTCTTACCGAAGACACTCCCGAGGTTTCTCGCCGCGAAGGACCGAGTGGGGTGGCAATGCACGGGGAGGCGCTCACCGGCATCGAGGATCTTGACCAGCAGCCCACTCTCGCCTCCAAACCGCTCGAACAGGTTCCGGCCCAGCCAGCCGTGGGGGTCGCGATCGACGAGGTCGCGGAGACTTTCGGACTCGACCGTCATGGACACACCGGTGTCAGGAGAAACATCGGCACCCAGCATCGACTTTGGCAACCGCGTCAACGAGCCGACCCAGTCCTCCGGCCCGTTGAAGCCTCCAGGTTCCACCCGAAACCTGTCGATACCGTCGCCACCCTTGTAGTAGACGGGTACCCGATTGTCCGGCATTCTTCGCGGTGCGTGCACGAGTTCTACAACCCTTCTCAGAGCCGGCCGAGCCACGAGGTGTCCGAATGAGCCCCCGCGGGTCTGTCATGAACTTGGTATGACTGGTGTGGCTTATTGTTGGTTGCTGGATCGTAGGGTCTCATGAAAGGGACATCAGGTCCCTGGACCACAACGGGGTTGACCCCCGCCAGGCTGGCATCCAATGTCAAGCAGCTGCAGAGCCAGTGTCGCCCAGCGACCGGACCCCCGTCCCGGACCTGTCACCTACCTACCGCAGCCAACACGTCAAGTCCAAATATGAACCGGAACAGCACAATCCTTGTGTGCGCATCTCGTGCACAGCCGACCTCTGCGCTGACCGCGCTACATGACCCCGCTACATGACCGCCCTACAACCCACATCATTGTCAATCGATATACATATCAATCGAGGATGCGTCAGCCCAACTCAACGAATGTGCCCGGGGTGGGATTCGAACCCACACGTCCTTTCGGACAAGGAGGTTTAAGCCCCCCGTGTCTGCCAATTCCACCACCCGGGCAAGGTGTGCTCGCTCAGACTATTCGTATCGCGACCGCAACCTTTCGGGATGGGAGAGAAGGCGGCCCGTCGGGCGGGGAAGCGTGAAGTGACGCGATCCGCGCCGTGCCGTAGCGTGACAGGCAATGCGGCACGGACATCGACTGCTGGCCGTCGCGACCATGACGGTGCTCGCTGCATGCGACGCGAAGACCGATGTGCACTCGGCACGCGCCGACCCCATCGACATCGTCGCCGCACCCTCGGATGCACCCGACAGCACCGAACCGACAGACACCACGTCGACGCCGAGCAGCGACACGCTCGACTGGGGACCTTGTGACGACCCGAGTGCCAAGGATCCATCGCTGGAGTGCGCAACGGTGCAGGTTCCTCTCGACTACGACAATCCAATCGGCGACAGCATCGCCCTCGCCATCATCAGGGTTCCGGCAACCGACGACCGAACGGGTGCTGTGCTGTTGAATCCCGGAGGACCCGGCGCCTCCGGTTTCGACCCGGTCGCCTCCAGCGGCACGGCAATCGCCGCGGGCCTCGGCCTTGGATCGCTGGATCTGATCGGCTTCGATCCCCGCGGTGTCGACCGCTCGGGAGGGATTCGATGCGTGAGCGACGAGTTCGTCGACGAGCATCTCTACCTCGACGACACACCCGACACTCC
>JAYTZE010000300.1:0-6994 GCA_043742385.1 Ilumatobacteraceae bacterium | reverse complement strand
CTTTGAATCCTTGGTCAAGGCCGCGGCGCGCCGAGTTCTGCGCTGCTCCACCGATGTCGACGATGCCGTGCAGGACACATGGCTGAATTTCGTCCGCTTCGGTGATCGCATTGCCGATCCGGAGCGCGTGGGTGCATGGCTCTGGACCGTTGCACTCAACTCGGCGCGCCGAATTCAACGCCGCGACAACCGCTGCATTGTTGCCGACAACGTCGTGGCCCTCGCAGATGCCATGGCCGACGAAGTCCCGGAACCCGACCAGGCCATGCAGCGTTGCGAACGATCGTCGGTCGTTCGGCGTGCTGCGACCGAAATGCGCGAAACCGACCAGCGAGTGCTGAGCCTGATGATGGACGAGCGAGCCTACGACTACCGCCAGATCAGCAAGATCAGCGGCAGGCCGATCGGCAGCCTCGGCCCCACACGCGACCGCATCATCCGCAAGCTTCGCACCAATCCAGAGGTTGCCGAACTGATGACCGCAGTCTGACTGCCGCTCATGTAGACATGGCGCATGGCGTCAGCAGCGGTCCGATTGGGTCTCCTGCTGCCTCCGTCGGAGGGCAAGGCGGTCGGGGGCGACGGCCCGACGTGGTCGGCAGGACTCGGCCTGTTCCCGGAGCTCGAAGCACGCCGCACCTCGCTGGTGCGCAAGCTCGCCAGAGTGCGAGGCGGCAACGAGAAGTTGCTCGGCGTCGGTGGCAAACATCTCGCTGCGGCACGTACCGCCAATGCCACACTCTCCACTGCGCCCTCCTTGCCGGCGTGGCAGCGATACACCGGCGTGGTGTGGAGCGCGTTCGACGTCGCCTCGCTGCCGGCGACTGCTCGGCGCAAGGCGATGTCTTCAGTCGTCATCGTCTCCGGCCTACTGGGCCTCGCAGCACTTGACGATCCCACGCCCGAGTATCGACTGAAGATGGGCGTGTCGCTGGCTCCGTACGGCAAGCTCAGTACGTGGTGGCGGCCAACGATTGGCGGCGCGCTTGCCACCTGGGCTGCTGATCGGTTCGTGGTCGACCTGCTACCCAATGAACACCGCTCGGCGTGCTCGTCGGCCCACGTGCACGGAGTCGCCGTCACCTTCGTGGAGCGCACGGGCAGGGTGGCCGGGCACGACGCCAAGACAGCCAAAGGGCGGCTCGCTCGTCATCTGGTGACCAGTGGTGGCCATCCCCTGGATGCGTTGCAATCATGGACGGATCCGCGCTTCGATCTGCTGCTCGGCCCATTGGCCCCATCGGCCGATGAGGCACCGGTAGCGTCGCCGCCGTGGAAGTGATATCGGCAGCCGATCTCGAGCGCCGCATCGCGCTGCGGAAGATGAAGGTCGTCGCGACAGCACTCTTCGGCGCGGTCACCGTCGTCTTTTTCATCGCCCGCTGGCTCGAGGAGACCCACGGGTGGGTCGGTTACGTGCGAGCGTTCGCCGAGGCATCGATGGTCGGTGCACTGGCCGACTGGTTCGCCGTGTCGGCGCTGTTTCGACATCCGCTCGGCCTGAAGATTCCACACACGGCGATCGTGCCCCACCGCAAGGATCAGATTGGACGTTCCCTCGGCGAATTCGTCCAGACCAACTTCTTGACGCGCGAGGTACTGAACGAGCGCCTATCCGGAGCCAAGGTTGGCAAGCGACTCGGGTACTGGATGGCCGACGAGCACAACGCCGCAAAGGCTGGTGAAGGAGTCAGCGATCTGTTGCGCGGCACACTGGAGGTGCTCGACGATCGCGACGTCTCGTCCGCGCTGGAGACGTTGATCGAACGTCGCGTGCGCGCGACTCCGGTGGCGCCGCTCGTCGGCAAGGCCATCGACCTGGCGGTCGAAGGCGGGCACCACCAACGATTGCTCGATGCTGTGCTGACCGGCCTCGGTGGTTTTCTCGAGGACAACCGAACAACGTTCAGGGCACGGCTCGAACACGAGTCACCGTGGTGGATTCCCGAGTCGATCGACGACAGGCTGTTCAACAAGATCTACGGCGCTGTGCACGGCTTCCTGGCCGACATCGGCTCGGATTCGAATCACGAGGTGCGCCAGTCGATCGACACTCGAGTCGTCGCCTTCGCTCATCGACTGCGCGACGACCCACAGCTGTTGGCCAAGGGTGAGGAGCTGAAGATCGAATTGCTGGCTCACCCCGATGTTCGGGCCTGGCTGGGCTCGCTGTGGGGTGAAGTGAAACGCAACACCGTCAGCGCGCTCGACGACCCCAGCAGCGAACTGCGCCAACGACTCGATCGCTCGCTCGCAACGCTGGGCCGGCGCTTGGCCCACGAGACCGAACTGCAGGCCAAAGTCGACGATTGGGTGATGCGTGCAGCCGGCCATGTCGTCGATCACTATCGCGGCGAGGTAGCCGACCTGATCGCAGGCACGGTCGCCAAGTGGGATGGCAAGGCAACTGGCGAGCGAATGGAGTTGCAGGTCGGCCGCGACCTGCAGTTCATCCGTATCAATGGCACCATCGTCGGCGGTCTCGCTGGGCTGGTGATCTACACGGTCAGCCAGCTGTTGTTCTGACCGGCCTAGGCCCAGTCGTCTCGAGTTGCGGGCATGCCGGCGTTTCCGGAGTCCGTCGGGATCACACCGAGCACCTGGTGAATTGCGATTCCACCGTCTTCGAAGCCGATAGCCGACCCGACCATGTACAAGCGCCACACTTTCGCGCGCGCCTCGCCGACCAGAGCCACCGCCTCGTCCCAATTGGATTCGAGATTGGTGACCCAACACCGCAGCGTTCGTGCGTAGTGCTCGCGCAGGGATTCGACATCGCGGACCTCGAAGCCGGCTCGCTCCATGCCCAGCACGACATCACCGACATCGATGAGTTCTCCGTCGGGGAACACGTACCGACCGACGAACGACCGCGGGCCCAGCGTCGATCCACCGACCGATGAGATCGCGTGGTTGAGCAGCCGACCCTGCGGTACGAGTACCGAGTGGAGCGTGGTGAAGTATCGACCCAACTTGTCGTGACCGACGTGCTCGGACATGCCGACCGAGGAAATCGCGTCGAAGGCCTCGCCCGACAGGTCTCGGTAGTCCTGGAGCCGAATCTCGACGCGATCATTGACACCTGCCTCGTCGATCCGCTGCCGGGCCAGCTCTGCCTGTGCCTTGCTGATGGTGATTCCGACGACGCGTGCGTCGTAGTGAAGTGCAGCATGGATGGCCATCGAGCCCCAGCCGCAGCCGACGTCGAGCAGGCGGGCGCCGGGCTGCAGGTGCAGACCCAACTTTCGGCACACCAGATCGTGCTTGGCGGTCTGAGCGTCGTCGAGCGTGGCGTCTGGTTTCGTGAATCGTGCACACGAGTACGTCATGATCGGACCAAGGACCAACCGATAGAAGTCGTTGCCGACGTCGTAGTGGTGCCCGATCGCCGTCGCATCGCGCTTCAACGAGTGACGCCAGCCTCGCAACCGCGCTTCCTCAGGCGGCGGGGGCAGCGGACCGCGCAACGCGCCGACCTGCGTGGCCACCTTCACGGCGGCGGGCAACGTCCGCCATGCCCTGGCCGGTGCCGCAACTTCGGGCTTGGCGTCGCGAAATGCCACAACGACGTCGAACAAGTCTCCATCGACGTCGAGTTCGCCGGCAACATACGCTCGACCGAGACCAAGCTCGTTGGGCATCCACAACAGTCGACGTATGGCGGCGGGCGATGTAAATCGTAAGGTCGCCACCGGCTGCTCAGGTCGAACGTTCGAGCCATCCCAGAACTCGAATGCGATGGGCATATTCTTGCCGAAGCTGCTCTCGAGCAGCGGCCTCATGGCCTCGGCAACCTTGCCGTTCGCCCCAGTCGGGCGAGCAGGTGTGGTGGCGTTGTCTGTGAGCGTTGACTGGACCGGTGGAACCATCTCATCATCCCCAATGTGTCGCAGTGCAGTAGCTGCCAGATTAGGACGTACGACCGTAACGCTGAGAACCGTGCAATCAGTCGAGCCCCAACTCCAGATTCGCCAACCCGGCGAGGGTTGAGACTGCCGACTCGCACAACATGTCGACGACTGCTGCCACCGGCTTTCCGACTCCGGTCACGGCCGCCAGCGCCCGACCGCCCGATGCGGCTGTCGGTTGGTCGACGGTCAGAATCGCGAATCCTGCGGACGGGTCGATCTGCAACAGGACGGCGCCTTTGGCAATTGCCCGCCACAGCACATCGATGCGCTGCGCGCCCGGTCGACTCGACGTGCGGCCGCCGACAACGTCGATCCACCACACCCTGCCACCACGATCGATCGCCCGCAGCGTCGGCGCCACGCCTGGCATGACAATGGCCTCGTCATCGATGTCCAAAAAGCCCGCCTCGGTCAGGAGCCATTTGGCAACTTCCTTCGACGACCATCCGCCGCGGAACGGCTCGGTCTTGCGCCCATCGTTGGCCAACAGTTCGACCGTCGGCGCCGCAGCGACATCGACCCGTTCGTCGACCAGACGCCGTTCTGCCGCCTCGATGTACCCGTTGTCCGTGTCGTAGCCGATGTAGTGCCGCCCGGTGCGCATCGCGGCAACCGCCGTCGTGCCGGAGCCGACGAAAGGATCGAGAACGAGGTCGCCAAGGTAGGTGTTCATGTGAATCAGCCGTTCCGGCAAACCGACAGGGAACGGCGCGGGATGGCCGACGCGGCTCGCCCGCTCCGGCGGAATCTCCCAGATGTCGACGGTCGCCTCCATGAACTCATCGCGGGTCATACTGCTGATGCTGGGCAGACCGATCTTGGCGCGGCCCTTTGCCGAGATCGCCCTATCGAAGCGGCCCTTCGAGGCGATGATCACCCGTTCGCTGAGGTCGCGCAACACAGGATTGCTTGGCCGCTGAAAGCTCCCCCATGCGCAGTTGCCGGCCGCGCCGCGCTGCTTGATCCACAGCACCTCGCCGCGCATGAGCAATCGCAGGTCGTCCTGCAGGATTGTCGTGACATCGGCCGACAGCGAGCGATATGGCCGGCGGCCAAGGTTGGCCACATTGACAGCAATACGTCCACCGGGTTCGAGTACGCGTACGCATTCGGCGAACACGTCGCGCAGTTGCTGCAGATAGTCGAGATACGTCGCCGGAACATGCCCTTGGCCGAGCACTTCCTCGTATGCCTTGCCGGCAAAGTATGGAGGGGACGTCACCACCAGGGCGACGCTGTTGTCGGCAACGTCGGTCATCTGCCGGGCATCGCCGACGATCAGACGATCGATGCACTTCGGCGGCGCAACCTGATCGTCGGTGCTGATGGCCAACGCCTGAAATCGGTCGTAGAACGCTGTCGAGTCGTGGCCTTCGCGTCGACCAACACCAAACGCCGAAGTGCGCGTACCACGTCGCTTTGCCGAAGCCGGTCCGGCACGATCCTCCACGCGGCAACGTTACGCGCCCCACGTCGCCGGGCCGGCGATACGCGTATCGGTAGTGTGACCGGCGATGGGCTATCGGTATCTGTGGACTCCGTTGGCGCTGGGGCCGATCACCACCCGCAACCGCGTCGTGTTCAGCGCCCACCTCACCAACTACGCCAGCGGCGGTAAGCCAACCGAGCAGCATGCGGCCTACTACGCGGCACGGGCGGCCGGCGGTGCCGGGCTGATCATCACCGAGGAACACTCGACTCATCCCACCGATTGGCCCTACGAGAAGCTGATCCATGGCTTCCACCGCGACGTGATCCCTGGCTACCGGGTGATCACCGACGCGGTCCACCGTCATCGGGTGCCAATCTTCGCCCAGATCAACCACAACGGCGGCCAGGCCAGCTCGATGTTTTCGCGGCTACCCGTGTGGGCACCCTCGGCCGTCCCCGACCCGCTCTTCCGCGAAGTACCGAAGGCCGTGGTGCAGAGCGAGATCGACGAGATCGTTGCCGGGTACGCGCAGGTCGCCGAGCATTGTGCCGAAGGAGGCTTCGACGGGATCGAGTTGCAGTGCAGCCACTCCTCGATCGTGCGCGGATTCCTGTCGCCGGCCACCAACAGGCGCACCGATCAGTACGGCGGATCGCTGTTCAACCGCTCGCGCTTGATGATCGACATCGTGGCCGCAGTCCGACGGGTGATCGGCAACAGCCTGGCGCTGGGCGTGCGCATCTGCGGCGACGAACTGATCGAGGGCGGCACGACGATCGACGACGCCGTCGAGGTCGCCCAACTGGTCGAAGCAACGGGTCACGTCGACTACATCAACACCTCGATCGGGGTTGCCACCGCGAGCTTGTTCATGATCGAAGCGAGCATGCACATCCCGCCGGGATATGCGATGTTCATTCCCTCGGCGATCCGCAAGGCGGTCGAATTGCCCGTCGTCGGCGTCGGCCGATTCAAAGATCCGCTGCAGGCCGAACGAGCGCTCGCCGAGGGCCATTGTGATCTGGTTGGCGTCGTCCGCGGGCAGATTGCCGACGCCGATTTCGCCGCCAAGGCCAAAGCCGGTGCGACCGACGACATCCGACTGTGCCTGTCGTGCAATCAGGAGTGCGTCGGCCGTATGGGGCTCAATCGCTGGCTCGGCTGCATCGAAAACCCCATGGCCGGCAAGGAGGCAGAGGGAGCAGCCGAAGCGAAGCGGAGGCCAGTCCCGACCATTGATCTGAGAGATGTGCGGTCTCGGGCGGCTCATCCCTCATCGCGCCGGTCAATCGTGGTCGTGGGGGCGGGGCCTGCCGGTTTGCAGGCCGCGATAGCGGCGACGCACGGTGGGCACAAGGTCACCGTCTACGAGAAGGAGCATCACGCCGGCGGCCAGGTACGCCTCGCTGCGTCTGTGGCGAGTCGCGCCGAGTTCGGCGACATGATTCGCAACCAACTCACAGAATGCCGGCGCTTGGGTGTGACCATCGAATACGACGTCAGCGTGTCGCCAGGGCTGATCGCCGAGAAGCAGCCCGACCACGTGATCGTCGCCACCGGAGCGGAGGCCCAACGACCGTGGTGGGTGCCCGCCGACGCTGATCGCGTGGTCGACGTGCGCGCCGTGCTCGACGGCACCGCCAATCCAACG
>JAYTZE010000299.1:0-1703 GCA_043742385.1 Ilumatobacteraceae bacterium | reverse complement strand
CGACGTCAACTACTGGGTAGCACGCTCGACTGTCGAAGCGAGCATGGTCGTCACCAGTTGACCGCGCCGTGGCCACGATGGTTGTCGGGCGCGGCCTGCAACCTGGAAGAGGGAATCCCGAGCGGCGCGAACGAATCGATGAACCGGCTGATGGATTCGTCGTACGTTGGAGTCTTCAGAACAGCGTCTGGGCCGAGTTGGACCACGACGCTGAACCGCACGCCGTCGGCAATCCATTCGAGTTGCTCGATGGGCGGCTGGCCGTTCGTTACCGTCGAGTCTTGTGGGAAGCGAACGATGGCATCGCCGCTCACAGCCGAAACGACCGTCGCGTCATTGTAGGGATCGTCGTCGGTCAGCCGTGCTGTCACCGTTCCAGCCAAGGTCTTGGTGATTGAGATCTGTTCGCGGAGCCCACCGCCAATCAGGCTGTCGTCGGCGACTTCAGCGATGATCAGCCGGCCGAGGCCAGCGTCGGTCCCGCTGACACCGAAATCGGCAGTTGACACCGCTCGAATATCGAGTCCAGGCGGAAGCATCGGTTCGAAGCCGATGGTCGCTATCGGGAGCTGGTCGAGCTTCGAGCCCGGTGTTGCCATGCGACCACCAGGGTGCGTCCATGTTCGGATGGGTAGCAGCTGGTAACAAACCGGTGGATCCTCGAGCGAGAACAGATCGTAAGAGCACGTGCAAGCAGTCGTGCCGACTGCCTGATCAGGGCTGACGGACGTAGGGGTCGTGAGCGGCGCGCACACCGACCCGTCCGACATCACGACCGCGTCAGAACTGACGGGGTCGATAGCGGCAACAGTGGTCGAGGACTCCGAAGAGGAGACTGACGTCAAGGCCGATTGATTTGCGGTGTTGTCGCCACAGCTGCTGATCAGCGCAATCGTTGCGAGGCCCAGAATGCTCGTCCGACGGAATCCTGAATTCACCACGTTTCGGCTCCACTTGTCACGTCGCATCGACCAAGGTAGCCGACCACCGTGGCATTGACTTGTCTCCCACCCAATGAGCCGAACCAACGCAACTACGAAAGTCGATTCAGCGGATACCGGTGTCACAACTGATCTCCACAACAACATCGGGATCGGCGCGCACTTCAACTTCGACCGGCGCGCACACCGGGAAGGCGTTGTCGCCAGTGTCGACCGTGACGGTGTAGGTCCCCGCGGGAATCTCTGCCGCAAAGGCACCGCTGGCGTCGATTCTCACCGAACTGACGACGTGCTCGCCCTGCGCGAACTGAACGCTGCCTTGCACTGCCTTCGGTTGGCAATTGGGATCGCCGGGTTGCTCGACGGGGCAGGTGGGGCCGGCGAGCGCGTGGCCGCTGACTCGGCCGTTCGAACCGCGTTGAGGGCTCGAGGCGCCGCAGCCGACGATCAGCGACATGGCGGCCACAACGATCACACAACGCATGTCGACTTGGACGCCACGGTGACAGCCACGGTTCCCGCCCCTCGGGAAATCAGGGTCACCGGTTCGACGATCCAACGATGCGACCCTCAACATGTGCGCCTCCCATCGTCGGCGTGATTCACGCTCCTCCGTTGCGCGCGCCGTCGATCATGTCGCTCAATCGACTTGCAATGAGGCGCTCTCGTTCCTCCGGGCACGCCCGCTCTCCAGCGAGGCAGACGGGATAGGTGGCGTCGTTGCTCATCGGCTCGATCGCCTCGACGACGATGTCGTGCTCC
>JAYTZE010000298.1:0-14829 GCA_043742385.1 Ilumatobacteraceae bacterium | reverse complement strand
CACCCGGGCCCGCGACCGAAGGTCGCTCGTGACTCGGAGGATGTGCGACCGGGATCTGCGGTGCGCCGCACACCGCGTGTGCTGTCGCCTCGTTGGCTGTGACGGCGGCCAACAGACGACCAGCGGCAGAGCTCGAACCCTTGTGATGCATCGAGACCACGAGGTGGTCTTGCGCACGGGTGAACGCCACGTACAACAGACGCGCTTCCTCGGCCCGGGCCCTCTGTCGTTCGAGTGCGGTCAGATCGCCCATCCCCAAGCTCGTCATCTTGCCGAGGCGCACCAGTGGTTTGCCATTCTGCCATCGCACACCAGGGGCGTTGTTCGACGCGTCGGCGCCGCCAAGCCCGGCGACGACAGTGATTGGAAACTCGAGACCCTTGGCGGCATGAACGGTCATGATCCGAAGTGAGTCCTCCCCTTCGTCGGTGCTCAGTTCGACTCGGTCGACATCGTCGATACGCCGACTGACCCAGGCCAAGTACTCGGAGAGGGTTCCACCGGTCGAATCGCTCCAGGCCCGCGCCTCGTCGATCACATAGCGCACTCGTCGCCACGTTTCTCGAGCCACCTGCGGTCCCTCGTAGAGCGCCGACGCAACCCCTCGCCAGTCGTCGTACAGCTGGGCGATCAATTCGGCGGGCGTGCGCTCGTGCTTGCGTCGGCCGAGTTGTTCGATGGTCCGCAAGGCCTCGCCCACATCGCCCGGCTCCTTGCTGAACACCTGGAAGTCCTTGGCGAAACGCGCCGGCTGGTCGGCCGGTCCGAGGCGGTACTCCAAGAGTTGGCGATCGTCGATCCCGAAGATCGATGTGCGCAAGGCAGTGACGACTTTGAGCTGGTTCGTCGGATCGTCGACCGCGCGCAGGACGCGAAGCAACTCGAAGACCTCGCGCGAGCCGTAGATCAGCGTGCCACCCTCGACCCGGTACGGGATGCCGGTCTGGCGGAAGGTGTGTTCGAGCACGCCGAGGCGGGTGCGGCTGCGAATCAGCACCGTGACGTCGCGGTAGCGTGCCTGACGTTGGCCCGAGGCGTCGCTCACGCTCCACGGCGCCGGGCCGACGATCCGCTGCACCAGCGCGGCGATGTCGGCGGCTTCTGCTCGCGCCGTGTCCTCGGCGGTCTCGTACTCGATCTTCGACCAGTCAGGCATGCCCAGCACGACAACGCCGGGACCGTCGGCTGCGTCGTTGGCCGGACGTTGAGGATCCAACGACGCGTACTCGACTTGATGCTCGGGTCCATCCGCTTCGTCGACCTGAGCGAACCGATGCGAGAGCACCGCGTTGATCCAGCTGCACACGTCGGCTCGAGTCCGGCGATTCACCGTCAGCTGTTCACTCGTCGGGTCGGCCTCCAGCAGGCTGGAGAACAGCGCGACGTCGGCATTTCGAAATCCGTAGATCGATTGCTTCGGATCACCGACCGCGAACAGCGACGACGCTGGACTAGCGGCGTCGGCACACGTCAACTCGGTGATGACATCGAACTGCACCTGATCGGTGTCTTGGAACTCGTCGACGAACAAGTGTCGGTGGCGAGCGCGAACCTCGTCGCGTACGCGACTGTCGGTCTGCAAGAGCCGCCGGGTCAGCACCAGGAGATCGTCGAAGGAGAGCTCGCCTCGAGCGATCCGTTGGGCCGCTGTTTCGGTGACGATCGGGGTCAGCGCCACCATCAACTGGCTGACGGCGGGCTCGTAGCACGCAAAGCGCATCGCTTCTCGGAACGGAGCCCATGCGGCGCTCGTACCGTGCAGCCGATCGTCGAGTGCGGCTGCGGCGTTGGCCAGGGTGGGTATCGACTCCACGAACTCCAACGCCGTCTTGGCCTCGGTTACCGCATCGTCGACCTTGACTCGCATCCGCGGCGTCGCCGACACATAGCGATCGTCGACAGCTACCTGATCAAGCATGTGCATGACAGTTGCGTGCGCGACCGCCATCGACATCGGACGTTCACCACCGGTGTCGGCGAAGCGCAACCAGTCGTTGTCGATTGACTTCACCAGGTCGGCCAGGAAACCCATCGCGCCGAAGGACGCGATCACCATCAACGCTTCCTCGATCGCCGGCCTCTTCGCTGCCGCGTCGTACAACGTCTGCACCGCTTGCTCGGCACGCTCGTCGGCCATGGCCCCCGATGTCAGTTCATCGGCCGTCGTGAACTTCGGTGGCAATCCCGCTTCGATGGGATAGCGGCGCAGCAACGATTGGCAGAAGCCGTGGATGGTCCCGATGAAGGCTTCGTCGAGTGCCACTGTGGCTCCGAGCGTCTGGCGGAGGCGATGCGACACCTCGCGCGCCGCTTTCTCTGTGAATGTGATGACGACGAGTTGGCTCGGCTGCACATCGGGCATGGCCACCAGTGCGGCGACACGAGCGACCAGGCTGGTGGTCTTGCCGCTGCCCGCACCCGCAGACACTGCCATCGACCGGTCTGGGTTTTCCTCGACCCACTTCGGCAGCACAGTGTCGTTCACTGGTCTGGGTCCCCGGAGGGCGTCCCTGCGGACGCAGTGTCGGGCGCGAACAATCGGGATCGCTCGGCCAGCTCTTCGACACCGAGCGAATCGACGCAGCACATCAGGCACCGACCATTCGATGGATGCGGTCGTGGGGCAAAGCGGCCGGCCTCGATCTCTTCGAGCCAGGTACGCACATATCCCTCGAACTCGCCGATGAGGCCGGCATCGAGTGGCAGCGCTCGTGAGATCGCCTTGCCGTCGCGGACGTGGAGATAGCGCGCCGACGCAAGCGGTGAGCCGCCGCCATCATCGCCCGTCAAGACGACACGATCCTGATCGGCGGCGCGCGCGTACAGGGGCAACTGCAGTCGACGGCCATCGTCGAGGGGGTTCCTCGTCGGCAGCGTCGCGCTGGTCTTGAAGTCGGTGACCCGCAGCCCACCGTCGGGCAACAGGTCGATGCGATCGATCTTGCCGCCGAACGAGGCGCCCACAACGTAGACCCCGGCAAAGGCGTGCTCCCCTGCGACGGGTTGGGTGGCTTCGTCCGCCTCTGCGTCGAGCGTCGCCGCGATCGATCGCAGGATGTGTGCTCGCTCGGCGCGCCACGCGCTTGCATGGCCGAGGCGATGGTCGATCCCGATCGACTCGGCAAGCTCATCGAGGCATTCCAGCGCCCGTTGCTGCATCGCCGGTAGGTGACCGCCGCGCAACCACGACGGTCGTTGATGCGGCTCGATCGCCAGCCATTCGTTGATCACCTTCTCGAATACGGCGTGTACCAGCACGCCGCGCTCGGCCGGCTCGATCGACAGGATTGCCGCGGCATCCGTCTCCTCGCTGACCCGCAGCACGTGCTGGCCGAAGTAACCCAGGCCGCATTTCGCCTGGCTCTCGACGGCGGTGATCGACCACGACTGTTCAGGCGGAGCCAAGCCCGGGTGCGTGCCGACCATGCCGTCGTACTCCGTCGGCCGAGGGTCGAGTCGGGCGCGCAAGGCCGCGGCTCGACGGGCGAGCCGCGGCGATGCGAGGTGCGAGTCGATGGTTCTGGCCAACCGCTCGGAGGTCGTCAGCGCGTCACCACCGAGCAGGCCGACGGCATGCGATTCGTGATGCTCGATCGGCGTCGTGGCAAGCAATGGCGAGGGGTACACCTCGCCACCTCGGCGCAGGTCGGTACGCGCCAATGAGCCGATGACACGGGCGTCGCTACGCAGCAGAGCATGCCAGGCGCGCTCGGCACGCGACGCCAGCGCACGCGGACCCTCGATGACCACCGCCGCCGGTTCGGGAAGATCGCGACCGAGCAACAGGTCGTCGACGGTGGAGGCCGGCAACAACCCCTCGTTGAGACCGACGACGAAAACATTGACGGCATCGATGCACGAGGCACCGGCGATGTCGGCGATCGAAACGGCACCGGCGGCGTCGCCGCGGCGGCGGACCGGCGTGTCGAGCAGGGTGCTCACGACCTGGCGCAACGTAGCCGGGGAGTACGCCACCGCTACCCCATCGTGATCGAGTTCGGCGAGGCCAGTGACGATTCGCTCGACATGATCGGCGGCGTTGCGTTGCCATGCGGGTGCCTCTGCCCAGGCCCGCTCTCGCCACGTGGGGGCACCGATGTGGTCGAGGAGGATCGCGTTCAATGCCTTCACTGCGGCCTCCCACGTGGACGCTCGCCTGACGCGCCGCGACTGGTTGCGCAGCCGCTCGACCAATTTCAGCAATCGATCGAGCGCCTCGCCGTCGGCGATCTCCCGAGCAGTCTGGGGAGCATCGAGGGCAGCGTCTGACCAACGACGGCGACGTGAGCGGTTGGCAGCATCCAGCGCCTCGATCGCACGCTCCCAGTCGGCTTGCGTCACGAGGCTGAGCCGGCGGCACAACGTCGTCCATTGCCCGACGCGTCGCGGAGCACCGAAGTCGCCGACGGTGTACAGAGGCGCCACCGACAGCAGGCGGAACACGTTGGGACGATCCCATTCACCCACCACGCCGTCGATGACGTGACGAAGTACTTGGCCGGCGATAGACCCACGGAGACGCTCGACCGCACCGCCCGACCAGGCGATTCCGGCACGCTGCAACTCGTCGCGGACAGGTCGGCGATAGGCGGGCGCGCAACACACGATGGCGATGTGATCCGCTGGCACGCCCTGGTCGATCAAGCCGGCACATTGGCGGACCGCGTGACGGACCTCCTCATCGGGGTCGGGACACGAGATCACGCGGGGCGTCGTCGCCTGAGGAGGATCGGGTAACTCGCCGCAACCGAATGCATGCAGCTGATCGATCATGGCGGCATCGTGGGATGTCGGCACCATCGACACCACGCGGCACAACGGTTGCGCCGCAAGTCGCCGCAGGAAGGTGACCTGTGCCGGGTGAAACGTGTCGGTGACGACGAGCACGGCGCGCAAGCCGGCCAACGCAGACTCGTGGACATTGGCCAACGCATGCAAGGTTGCACTCTCGTCGCGCACCCCGAGGGCCACGAGTCGTTGCCTGGCCCGTACGACCACGTCGACCAGCGCAGCCCGAACGGATTGCGGATCTCCTGCGAGCGATTGCAACGCTGCGGGGGAGATGTGGGCGGCCCGAAGTGCCACGGCCATGTCGACCAGCGCATCGATCGTGGCGGGATGTTCACGGACGCCGCGCAGTGCCGCTGGACAGTCATCGCTGCTCAGTACGGAAGTGATCGCCGCGAGCTGCAGCTGGGTTGTGACGGCTCGCATCGTGCTGACGGATGAATCCACGAGCTCGACCGCCAGATCGATCGGTGTGAGGAACCGAATGCCCGCTACGCCGCCGGAGACGCGCGGCAACAATCGCCGCAACGTGCCCGCGGTAGCGCCCGGCGGGACAACCACGATGACTTCACGCAGCCGATCATTACCCTGCAACTCGGCGATCGCATTGGCGACCCCGGCTGCTACGCCGGTGCCCGGACGAACCCAACGCGCGCCCATTCAGGTCGTGCCGCTGCGCTTGGAATGTGGGTACGAACGGTTGTGCGCGCTGATGCTGATCACCCCTGTGGAGACATTGTCTCAGATGGGTGTCACGCGGTTGTGGGGGCGTACACGGCTATGGCATCACTCACCGAGCAGGTCGTCACCCCGATTTCTTCAACCACGGCCGCCAGCCACGGCGGGCGTACCACTGCAGCAACCGAGATCGGCTCGTCGAGGCCCGAGGACTCGACGGCCATACGCACGAACAGCGTCGCGTAGTCGGGCGGGCGAAGGTCGCGCGACAGCTCGAAGAGGGCGTATGGATCCGGTGGATGCGTGCTGGGCGACAACGTGACGAAGCTCTGCGATGTCGGCCCGATGGCGCCGCCGGCCAGCCCGGGCCCATCGCACAGCACCGCGCCTCGAACCTGCTGTGGCCGGGCGCCGGCCAACATCAACGCGACATACGCGCCCAGACCACGGCCCACCACCGTCGCCGTGCCGAGTTCGGCCAGAGCGACGTCGGCATCGGCCAGCACGATCTCGGCCGTATAGCCGCCGCCCGCCGGAATCGTCGAGCGGCCGTGACCGCTGAAGTCGAGTGCCACCACGGGCCCGGACCAGTGCTCGGCCCACTTCGGTGGTTCCGTCGGTGATGCCTCGCCGAGGCCGTGCAGCAGCAACAGCGGTGTGTCGGCATCGCGACCCGCGCGGAGGCGATGCAACGCCAACTCGATCTTGTTGTGGCGAAGCATGGTGATGCTCATACGGATCCCAGGAAGTCGAGAACCATGCCGGCGACCAGGTCAGGTTGTTCGATGTGCACGAAATGGCCGACACCGTCGAGCAACTCGACGCGACCGCCATCGGGAAGGTACCGGGCGATGTTGTGCGGCAAGGTGCCCCAACCCATCTCCTCGAGCTCCGAAGCGAGCACCCCCAGGAACGGCATGCCCAGGCCCGGCAGACGGGTCACGGTCCATTCCGGTCGCCACGGGCCGAATCCGCCAAAACGCATCGAGGCATCGATCTTCCAACGCCAGCCCTCGGGGTCTTCTCGTGCTCCAACGGTCACGAGATGACACAACCACTCGAACGACAGCCTGGGGTTCATTCGTCCCCGTCGTCGGGCTAGTTCCTCGATCGTGCCTGGGTACCGGGCCAGCTCGGCGCTGCGGCGCCGGTGGTCGAGCCAGCCGGAGATCTCGCCGGCAACCATCCGGGTGCGTTCGTGCTCGGCGACATCGGGTACCCGCCGCTTGGACGCCAGACCATCAAGGTTGATCAGATGGCTGAACCGGTATGGCTGGGCGTCGGCCAGTTGGATCATCAACGAGCCGCCCTTGCTGTGCCCGATCACCGGTGCGGGCAGCTGCGTCACCGCGTCCATCACCGCCATCGCATCACGGATATCGGCATCCCAGCCATACAACGGGGCATGGTCGCTGTCTCCGTGCCCCCGCTGATCCCACGCCACAACTCGCCACCCAGCCGCAGCCAACTTGGGCGCGAACACCTCGTACGTGCGACTGAAATCAAACCCGCCATGAACCAGAAATAGCGGCTGACCAGCCTCGTTGCCCCATTCATGGAGCGCCAGACCGAGTCCACCGACGTCGATCTTGTACTGCCGTGCGGGTGCTACGGCACCTGGAAAGTCGCCCGACGGCATGACCCCCAGCGTACGGCCCCGTGGAAGTTGGGCGCGAACCCGCATAGCATCACGTTCCGTGAGCGGGGCACGGTTCGGGGTACTGGTCGTCATAGCGGCAATCTTGCCGGTGGCTGCCGCGGCGTGCGGCGATGATGGGCAGGCCGCGGCAACGTTGCCTCCCATCGTGACGGTCTCGACGACCACGACGATCTTCATCACCACCACCACCGTGCGGGAGTTCTACATCGTCAAGCGCGGCGACACCTTGGGCAACATCGCCAAGGCCTTCCAGGTGCGCCTGGCCGACATCATGGCGATCAACGGCATCACCAATGCCGACGACATCCAAGCGGGTCAAGAACTGCAGATTCCCACCGGCGCTGTGGTGTACAACACACTGCCTACACCCGATACGACACCCACGACCACGTAAGATTTGGGCATGAGCTTCTGGCCCACACAAGAACACTGGAGTGTGCAGATTCCGCTGCAGTCGCCGCACCGGCGTATGCATGTGCTTGCCGACACAGGCCTGGCGGTTCTGGCCGACGCCGACTTCGACGTTCCAGCCGACGAGTGGCTTGGTCTCGAGTACATGGACTGGAAGAGCGGCGGCGACACCAATTTCGCCCCGCTGGCCTCAGCCGATGGCGAACTCGATTGCCGTGGTTTCTGGGACAAGGGCAAGACCGACAAGGGCGCGCTGTGGACGTCGAACGCCGCCTTGTCGCCGACACTGCGAGCGTACGTCGATGCTGTTGGGGCCAACTTTGGCCGGGTCAGGGTCATCAAGCTTGAACCGCAGACCCGCGAGCAGGCCATGTCATCGCTCCACCGCGACGACAACAACCGCTTCAACCCCGACGACGAGGGCTGGGTTGTGCGCTCCTGGCTCGAGCTCACCGACAATGCCGACAGTTACATGCTGCTGATGGACAATGGCCCCGACGGCTTGCCCGACCCCGGCACCGAGGCCTGCGTGCCCCTGCACCGAGGGTCACGCTTCGTGGTCGACACCCAGCGGCTGTGGCACGTGGTGGTGCACAACGGCAATGCTCCGCGGTACGCGTTGATCACCAGCTTCGAGACCAGCCCAACACTCGAGCACTGGGTCGACGCCAACCTCCCCGTCCCCGCCACCCGCTAGCGATTGCCGTCGGGCGCGGAATTACGCCACCCGCAGCCAATATCGCGCCCGCGCAGCCTGGTCGGGCGCGGAATTACGCCACCCGCAGCCAAGATCGCGCCCGACCGGGCGGTCAGCCCAATGTGTCGACGGGCTAGAGAGCGCGGTGGGCGGCGGCCAGATCGGCGATATCGGCCATGATCTTGGCGATCTGGAAGTTCTTGGGGGTGTAGATGGCAGCGACTCCGGCGGCGACGAGTATGGCTTGGTCGGCGTCGGGAATGATGCCGCCGACGATCACGGGGGCATCGACACCCTCGTCGCGCAGCGATCGCACGATGGCCGGTACCAGTTCGAGATGCGAACCGCTGAGGATCGACAGGCCGATCACATCGGGGTCCTCGTCGCGGGCCGAGGCCACGATCTGTGCCGGGGTCAAGCGAATGCCGGAATAGACCACTTCCATGCCAGCGTCGCGGGCGGCAACGGCAATCTGTTCGGCGCCGTTCGAGTGACCATCGAGGCCGGGCTTGGCCACCAGGAACCGCGGCGGCCCGCCAGGCATCGCCTTCACACGCGCTGCGACCGCAGCCAGGGATCCACCGGGGCGGCCGATCGCGGCGGCGACGCCGGTCGGCGCGCGGTACTCGCCGAACACGCTGCGCAGCGCGGCTGCCCACTCGCCCGTCGTTCCACCCGCCTTGGCCAGCTCGATCGACGGGTTCATGATGTTGGTTCCGTCGGCGGCAGCCGTCGTGAGAGCGGCCAGCGCCGCTGCGACCGCTGCGGCATCGCGCCCGGCTCGCCAGGCATGCACGTCGGCGATGGTTTCGGCCTCGACGGCCGGATCGACCGTCAAGATGTTACCAGTGGTTCCCAGCGGCGACTCGGCTGTTTCGGTGAAGACGTTGACGCCGACGACCGGCAACTCACCGGATTCGATGCGTCGAGTGCGCTCCACCATCGAGCCGACCAGCCTTCCTTTCAACTCGTCGATGGCCTCGAACGCACCACCGAGGTCGAGTACGTCGCCGAGTTCGGCCCACGCCGCGTCGCGCAACGTAGCAGTGCGTGCCTCGACGACGACCGAGCCATCGAAGATGTCGTCGTACTCCAACAGGTCGCTCTCGAACGCCAGTACCTGTTGCATCCGCAACGACCACTGCTGGTCCCACGGACGCGGCAACCCAAGAGCCTCGTTCCAGGCCGGTAACTGGATTGAACGTGCTCTGGCGCGCTTCGACAACGTGACCGCCAGCATCTCCAGCACAATGCGCTGCACGTTGTTCTCAGGCTGTGCCTCGGTGAGTCCCAGTGAATTGACCTGTACTCCGTATCGGAACCGGCGGGCGCGTTCGTCAGTGACGCCGTAGCGCTCGAGGCCGATGCGATCCCAAAGTTCGGCGAGCGCCCGCAGCTTGCAGACCTCTTCAACGAAGCGGATGCCGGCATTGACGAAGAACGAGATCGAGCCGAACACTTGAGCGAACTGGTCAGGCTCGACCTGGCCCGAGTCGCGCACGGCGTCGAGTACACCGATCGCCGTAGCCAGCGAGTAGGCGATCTCCTGGACCGGTGTCGCCCCTGCCTCTTGCAGGTGGTAACTGCAGACATTGATCGGATTCCACTTCGGTGCGTGGTTGGTGCACCAGGCGACCATGTCGACGATCAACCGACGCGAGGCGGCCGGCGGAAAGATGTACGTGCCGCGCGACAGGTACTCCTTGACGATGTCGTTCTGAGTGGTGCCACGCAGTTGATCAGCCGTGACACCCTCCGTCTCGGCATTGGCCACGTAGAGCGCGAGCATCCACGCCGCAGTTGCGTTGATAGTCATCGACGTGTTCATCTCGGCTGGCGGAATGCCATCGAGCAACGTGCGCATATGTCCAAGATGGGCGACGGGAACCCCGACCTTGCCGACCTCACCGTGGGCCAACGGATCGTCAGCGTCGTATCCAGTCTGGGTCGGCAGATCGAACGCAATCGACAAGCCGGTTTGACCCTTGGCCAAGTTCGCCCGATACAGATCGTTCGATGCCTTGGCGGTCGAATGCCCCGAGTACGTCCGCATGAGCCACGGCTGGTCGCGGATCGGTCGGGCGGCGGCGGGATCCGGCATCGTGCAAAGTGTTGCCGCTCTGTCGGCCATTTCGGTCGGCGCCGCGAAGTTTCTTCAAGAAAAGCTCAAGTTGGTCACGCAGCGTTCCGATAGAACACCAGCACGGTGCGAAGGGTTCGGCGGAACTTCCTAGCGGGCGGAGTCAATCGGTGGTGTTCGGGACGGCGGCGAACCTCGACACAGCGATTGGGCGCCGGTGCCGGTGAGGCAACTCACCGGCACCGCAGCACCGCCAGCCCACACCATCGTCACTCCTGGGCAACTGCTTCAGCGAGTAGCTCCAGGTACTCGGGGCGAGGCACGTCGATGGCTCCGATCGAGACCAGATGTGGTGTCGTCCATTGCACGTCGAGCAACGTCGCTCCAGAACCCGCCAGCCAATCGACCAACGCGACGAGGGCGACCTTTGAAGCGTCGGAAGCGTCGCTGAACATCGACTCCCCCGCAAACAACCTGGCGATGCTCACGCCGTATAGGCCACCGACGAGGTGACCGTCAATGTACGTCTCGACGCTATGCGCCCATCCGAGGTGGTGGAGTTCCTCGTACGCGTCGACGAACCGAGGTGTGATCCAGCCATGCGGTCGATTCGGATCGCCGCACCGCTCCATCACGTCGCGGAATCGGGTGTCGAAGCGCACCTCGTAACGTCGACAACTTCTCCGCAATGACCGCGACACGATGAGGCCATCGAGGGGAATCACACCGCGTGGATCGGGCGACCACCATCCGAGTGTCTTCTTGCGCAGTGGCATTGGGAAGATCCCGCTGCGATACGCCGCCAACAACGTGCCGGGCTCCAGGTCGGCTCCGATTCCGCACAGACCGTTCTCGTCGGCGAGATCGGGTGCAGGCAGCCGCCAACGGTTTGCCGCCGGCTCAATCGGTGGGCGACCCGTATCCATCACGACAGTTTGGAGCACACGAGGCGCTGTCAGTAGGTGTAGAAGCCCTGTTTGGTCTTGCGACCCAGGTGGCCGGCGGCGACCTTGTCGCGCAACGTCTGTGCCGGGGCATCGCCGGCATTGCCGAACGCGCCGTAGATCGTGTCGAGGATCGCCAATGACGTGTCGAGGCCGACGAGGTCGAGCAGCGCGAACGGGCCCATCGGAAAGTTGCAGCCACCCTTCATCGCCGTGTCGATCGATTCGATCGACGCCGTGCCCCGTTCCAACATGCGCACCGCGCTGTTGAGGTACGGGAACAGGAGCGCGTTGACGATGAAGCCGGCATGATCCTGCACTTCGACCGCGTCCTTGCCGCACGACGCGGCAAAGGCCATCGCCGTGTCGATCGTCTCGGCGCAGGCGGTGAGGGGCCGCACGACTTCGACGAGCTTCATCACCGACGCCGGATTGAAGAAGTGGATACCGCAAACCTGCTCGGGCCGCGAGGTCGCCAACGCCAGATCAATGACGGGCAGCGTCGAGGTGTTGGTGGCCAAGATCGCCGATGGCTTGGTGGCTTGATCGAGCTCAGTGAACAGGGCCAGCTTGACCCCGATCTCCTCGATGACCGACTCGATCACCAGATCGCACTCTCCGAACGATGCAAATCCCTGCGCAGCCGTGATCCGAGCCATTACTGAGTTGCGATCATGTGCGGTCGCCTTGCCGCGCTCCACTGCCTTCGCCAAACCTGTGTCGATGGTGCACAACACGCCGTCGGCAGATGCCTGCGAACGCGAGGCCACGATCACGTCGTAGCCGGCACGGGCAGCAACCTCGGCAAGCCCAGCACCCATGATGCCGGAGCCGACAATGCCGACCGTGCGAATCTCAGTTGCCACGCTTCGACTCTAGCTACCCGCGGGTAACTTAGGCAATACGAGTACGGTCAAGGCGTGGAATTCGATGACCAATCAGACGGATCGGCCGGATCAGACGGATCTGACGGCATTGCCGCGGCGCTGACCTTCTTCATGGAGGCCGACCGGTTGAAGAGCGTCGAACGTCGAAATCGATTGGCCGATGGAAGCCGCCGTGAGAACACCGCAGAACACTCGTGGCATCTCGGCATCGCTGCAATGGTGTTGGCCCCGTATGCCAGCGAACAGATCGACGTCGGAATGGCCGTTGCCATGGCCCTGGTGCACGACATCGTCGAGATCGACGCGGGCGATACGTTCGCCTACGACGAGTCCGAAGGGGCCGCAACGAAACGGGCGCGCGAGGAGGCTGCCGCTGATCGACTGTTCGGACTGTTGCCGACCGCCACAGGCCAGCGATTCCGCGACCTGTGGGAAGAGTACGAGCGTGGCGACACGGCAGAGGCTCGATTCGTGATGGCAATCGATCGGCTGGCCCCGATGATGCTGAACCTGGCAGAAGGGGCATCGACATGGCGGGAATATGGCATCAACCGATCCCGAGTGGTCGCTCGCAACGGCCACCACATCGAGAAGTCGTTGCCAGACGCGTGGAGCCTGGTGCTGGCCCAACTCGACGCCGCGGCGGCAGCTGGACACGTGGATCCGACGTGACGGAGTTCATCGACAGTTAACTCGCTGCAACGGACCTGACCGCGATCACCTCGGTAGCCTGGAGAAAGTGACGACAGAGCTACTTGCCGACCTCGCTTCCGATCCGGTGCGCTTGGTCGCGCTCGAGGCCGTGCACAACTTCCGTGACCTCGGTGGATACGCCACGGCCGACGGTCGCAGCACGCTGTGGCGCACGTTGTACCGCGCCGACGGCCTCTATCGGCTGACGCCAGGCGATGTCGCCCTGCTCGAGCCCCTCGGTCTGCACACGGTGATCGATCTGCGCAGCGAAACCGAACTCGACGAACGCGGCCGTTTCCCGGTGGATGCGCACCCGGTCGTGTTCCACCATCTCCCGATCGTCGATGCCACGTGGGCCGACCTCGATCGACCAAAGTACGAGCGCGACGAAGACTTCCTGATCTGGGCCTACCAAGAGATGCTCACCATGGGCGCGCCCCGCTTCGCCAAGGCGTTCGAGGCGCTGGCCGAACCCGGCGCACTGCCGGCGGTCTTCCACTGTGCGGCGGGCAAGGACCGAACCGGTCTGCTCGCCGCGCTGCTGCTCGGCTCACTCGGTGTTTCACACGACGACATCGTCGCCGACTACGCGCTGACCGTCGAGGGCATGGCCCGCTTCCGTGAATGGGCTGCCCGCGAATGGCCGGAATGGTCCGAGCGCATGAAGTCGATGCCGCCGGCGTTCACCGCCGCGCTTCCCGAGGCAATGCGTCACATCATCGACGAGTTGTGCGCCGGGCACGGCACGATCCGCAACTACGTGCGGTCGATCGGCGTCAGCGACGACACACTCGCCACGTTGGAATCCGCACTGCTCGGCTGAGCAGGCCTACGCTCGCCGTGATGAACGGCATCATCGCATTGCAAGGTGGCGGCCCTTTCGCCGCCAACGACGACCTCGACCGTCGCCTGATCACTGCTGCAGGCGCGACGCGCATGGTCATGTTGCCCACCGCCGATGCCTACGAACACCCCGAACGCCTGGTCGCCGCGGCGATGAGCTGGGGGGAACGACTCGACATCGAGGTCGAGGCCTTGATGGTCATGCGGCGCGGCGAAGCTCTAGACGATGGCGCGGTGGGTGTCGTGCGCGGGGCCCGCGCCGTCTACCTGGTTGGTGATCAGCCGCTGCACCTGCGATCTGTGTTGAAGGGCACACCGCTGTGGGAGGCGATCACCCAGGTGCTGGCCGACGGCGGCGTTGTCGCCGCGACTGGCGGCAGCGCCGCGGCGATGTGCGACCCGATGGTGGACCCGCGTGGCGGTGCGTTCACCCTCGGCCTCGGGCTGATCGTTGGATTGGCGTTGGTGACCGAGGCCGAAACGTGGTCAACCGACCGCTTGCATCGAACGCTGAAGCTGGCCAACACTCCCGTGGCCGAACTGCCGAGTGGTGCAGCGCTCGTGCGCACCGCTGACGGCTGGGAACAAGTCGGCGACGTGATCATGCACGGCGACCTCCCCTCACCCTGATCGCGTCAAGTCTCGGTGATCGCGACCGTCTCAACGATGATCTGCTCGAGCGGCGGCACACCGTTGGCGGCCTGGTCGATGTTGCCAAGCGCGTCGAGCGTCGGCACCGTGGTGTCGAGGCCGTCGGTGACCTCGCCGAACAACGTGTAGCTGGGCGGTAGCGCCGCCCCTCTATCACCGGTGATGACGAAGAACTGACTGCCATTGGTGTTGGCGCCAGAGTTCGCCATCGCTATCGAGCCGACTTTGTACGACCCGGCAGCTGGCAACTCGTCAGCGAACTCGTAGCCCGGTCCGCCCGAACCCGTACCCGTCGGATCGCCACATTGCACCGCGAATCCGGGGATCGCTCGGTGACAGATCGTGCTGTCGAAGTAGTGATAACGAGCCAGCACGACGAAGTTGTTGACGGTCAGGGGAGCCAGGTCAGGCTGGAGATCGATGGTGAACGCACCCTTGTTGGTGGTCACCACGGCGGTGTAGGTCTTGGCGGCGTCGATGCAGTTCGGTGGCGGCTC
>JAYTZE010000297.1:0-3590 GCA_043742385.1 Ilumatobacteraceae bacterium | reverse complement strand
CCATGAAGCCGAGGCAGGCGTCTGCCCACACCTTGTGCATCGTCGAGCGACGCTCCAAGTCTTCGCGGGTACGCGGCACGATGAAACTCATTCCGACGGGATCACCTGTGGAGGGTGATGGGAAGGTCATGGTGTCGACGAGGTCAGGTCGATGTTGCAGCTCGTACAGCGCGGCGAGCGAGTGCGCTGCGTTGGTTGTGCGCGGATGAGTCGTCGGATCGCCGACGAGTTCGCCTTCGACCCACAACGCCGGTGGCTCCGCTCGCAGCCGCTCGAGTACCTGCTGCCCGGTTCGTGCTCCCATGTTCACTCCTGTTCCTCGTCTGTTCTATATTAGAATCAATGATTCGAATGTCGAACGAGACCGTAGCACCGTCGCAAACGCTCGATCGAGGCTTGGCCTGCTTGGAGTTCGTCGCCGGGTCTGATCGCGCCGTGTCGGTCGAGGTCGTGGCTGAGGCACTGGGCCTGCATCGCTCCATCGTCTACCGGCTGGTGCGAACGCTCGAACAACGACGGTTGATCGAGCGAAACGCCGATGGTGAGTATTGGCCTGGCCCGTATCTGGCCGTGCTCAGCCGCTCCGTGCGTCGCTCGCTGCGCGCCGCGGCGGCCCCCGTGCTCGCCAACGTGGCAGAGGAGCTGCAGATGACGGCGTTCCTCGTTGTCGCAGATGGCGATGAGGCCGTCACCATTGACAGCGTCGAGCCGTCGTCGCTCGTTGCCCATGTCGCCTATCGACCAGGCACGCGGCATCCGATCGATCGCGGTGCACCGGGCATCGCCCTCCTGGCCGGTCGGCAGGCGGTCCGCGGCGAACGCGCCGAGGTGACCGAGGCCCGCCGCGTCGGATGGGCCCACAGTGAGGCCGAGGTCATCGCCGGCATGGCCTCGATCGCTGCGCCGATCGAGGGACAGGGGGCCATCGCCGTCCTGTGGCTCGCCGGCAATCCGGTCGCCGTCACCGAGGTCGCCGCCCGCCTCACGTCCGCCGCCACCGAAGTTCGCCGCCGCCTTGGCCTCTAGTTGACGCCCCAGCCGCCGTCGACGCGGAGCAATTGTCCGGTGATGTGCTTCGACTCGTCGCTGCACAAGAACACGGCCGCCTGGGCGTGGTCGTCGGCCGACAATGGCCCGCCCCCGGAGACGGGCATACGTGCCTTGACGATGTCGAGGGTCTCGGGATCCGATGCAGCGCGCGTGGCCATCGGCGTCAAGGTCAGCGCCGGCAGGATGGCGTTGAAGCGGATTCCGGCGGCACCGTATTGGCATGCACCGTTGATCGTCAGCGAGTTGATCCCACCCTTGGCCGCGGCGTAGGCGAGCGTGTTGAACGCGCCGGCCACCGGGTTGGTGGCGGCGACCGACGATACGTAGACGATCGATCCACCGGCCGGCTGGTCGAGCATGATCTTGACGGCTTCTCGTGAACTGAGAAACGCAGTGTTGAGGTTCAAGGCGACGGTCGTGTTCCACGACTGCAGCGAGGTGGAATGCAATGGACCGTCGCCGAAGGGTCGACCGCTGCCGCCTGCGCACGCAAGCAGTGCGTCGAGGCGATCGTAGGTTTCGGCACACCGACCGAAGGCACGCTCGGTGTCATCCTCGTCGGTCAGATCGGCTGCAACCCAGGTGATGTCGGTACCGGGTCTGACGCGCTCGGCCAGTGCAGCACAATCCTCGTCGCGCAACGCAACCACGAACAGCCGAGCCCCTTCTGCGGCGAATCGGAGTGCTGCGGCCTCGGCGATCCCTGTTGCTCCGGTGATGCCACACACCTTGCCGGCGAGGCGTCCGCTGACGAGTTGCTGGTTCATGACGGGCACGCCTCCATTGCAATCTCCACGAACTGTTTCACCGACTTGGAATGATCATCGATGCGCCACGCCAGATAGAACTCGTCGAATCGCTCGACCGGTTGCAACGGGCGAATGATCACGCCGTCGCGGCTGACGTGGGCAGCCTGCCAGGCGTTGAGCCAACCGATACCGGAACCGACGGCCACCATGTCGAGCATGCGCTCGACCTGGCTCGCCGGATGCACGACCCAAGCGGGCCGCACATCGAGCGCCGCGCAGTACGCCAATGTCGAGTCGTGGTAGGCGGGTGCGTCGTCACGTTCGACCAACAGCACCGGCTGCCCTTCGAGATCGGTCGCGTAGATGACCGGGTACTCGGCCAGCGGATGATTCTGAGGGACAGCCACGTGGTCGAACGGCACCCGCGCCAGTAGCAGCGAGGCGAGCAGATCGGGATACGGGACCGGCGGGTGCACCAGTCCGATCGACAACCGACCCTCGCGGAGATCCTTGAAGATCCGTAGTGAGGTGAACGCCGACGGGCGAACGGCGATGAGTGGATGAGCATCGTGAAACTGGCGCGCTGCTGCAGAAGCAGCGTGCTCGCTGCCGTGGCAATAACCCAACGTCAACGGCTGGTCGGTCGACTCGGCTGCGTGACGCAACGTCTCGGCGAGGCCGGTGAATCGATCCACGGCACGAAGCGCGGACCGTGCCTCGTGCAGCAGACGCGACCCTGCAGGCGTGAGGTGTACCTGTCGGGTCGACCGCTCGAACAACTGCACGCCGAGCTCGGCTTCGAGCTCGCGGATGCGTTGTGACAACGGCGGCGCGGTCATGTGCAATCGCGCAGCGGCGCGACCAAAATGCTGCTCCTCGGCAACCGTCACGAAGTAAGTCAGCCGGCGCAGATCCATATGGTTGGACCGTAGCAGCAGCACCCTGATTGTGACCGGTTACGACATGATTCGTGTCGCATCGGGTCGTGGACTTCGCTCGTGCCCCCTGAGACAATCGTCACATGAAGATGATGTGGTTTCACTTGATGCCGTATCCGGACCTGCCGGACGACTTCAATACCAAGCATCGCAGCGTGTGGGTCGACATCGACCCGGCATTGTTCGACCGCGATGTCATGGCCGAGACCTACGACACCTACATCGATCAGCTGGTGTACGCGGAGGATTGCGGCTTCGATGGGATCTGCGTCAACGAGCACCACAACAATGGATACGGGCTGATGCCGTCTCCGAATCTGATCGCAGCGATCCTGGCCAACCGCACCTCGCAGGCTGCCATCACCGTGCTCGGCAACTCGGTGGCGCTCTACAACCCGCCGATCCGAATCGCCGAAGAGTTCGCCATGCTCGACCTGTTCTCGCGTGGCAGGTTGATCGCCGGGTTCCCCGTCGGCACGGCGATGGATACCACGCACTCCTACAGCATGAACCCCGGCAACCTGCGACCGCGCTACTACGAAGGCATCGACCTCATCATGAAGGCATGGCAGGCCACCGAGCCCTTTGCCTACAACGGCCGGTTCAATCAGCAGCGGTATGTCAACCCCGTGCCGCGTCCGTGGCAGCAACCGCATCCGCCCGTGTGGATTCCGGGCGGCGGCTCGATCGAGACCTGGGACTTCTGCGCCAAGAACGACTTCGTCTACGGGGCCCTCACCTACTACGGGTACAAGATGGTTCGCGAGACCGTTGCCGGTTATTGGCAGCGGGTGGAAGCCCATGGGCGAGACGACAACCCGCACCGCCTTGCGGTCACACAATTCATCGGCGT
>JAYTZE010000296.1:0-3594 GCA_043742385.1 Ilumatobacteraceae bacterium | reverse complement strand
GCGACGCCCGAACCATCGAAGGCAAGTACGGCCAGGGCATCCTCGCCACCAAATCGATCCTCAGCACCGACAACCCCACCTGGGCTATCCCCGCACCCCTCCTCGCGCTCTTGCTGCAATAGGCGTAGCACCCGTCGGCAGAGGGTCCGATTGCGCGTCGAGCTGGCACAGCACTTCGTCCTGGTCGTCGGTGACGCCGATGACGACCTCGTGGGCGCCGGAGTCGCTGACCACCTCCAACAGCTGGGCTTGCGCACGAGATGTTGAGACATACGTTGAGACTTACGCTCTCCAACTATGCAGGAATCGCTGCGGCGCACACTGCGAATACCTGCGGGTTCGTTCATGACGTCGGGGCCCACAGAATCCGCCACCAGGTGTGATACATCGAACCCTGGACCGCAAGACCGCAGCTCACAGGCGCTGCAGCCCAGGGTTCGATTGACACGGAGGTGGACGGGAATCGAACCCGAATCCGGCCCTGTCAGCCTGTGTTAGTTGGTGTCAGCAAGTATCAATAGATGCAGGTCAGACCGGCTTTTATACCCGTGCCCAGTTCATCTGGTGATGCCCGATATTGCCCTGTTCTAAAAAATCCGTGACCATTCTGTGACCAATCTGTGACCACTGCATGGTGCACGGCGAGGGCCGGCGCGGCGCCGATATCGAGGGCCAGCGCCGTGACACACCGCTCGCTCACCAACCGGGCGCGGGCGTCGTTAGGGCGCACGTTCGGCGCTGACCGCGTATTCCTTCGACCGCACGGAACAACAGTTATGCGCTCCCCTCGTGGTGGCTGCTAGCTCGCGGTCACAGTGATGTCGATGGTCAGATCGACCTGTTCAAGGTCAGACGTCGGCTCTCGGTTGACAGGCTGCCAGACGGCAGAATCCACCAGGTGATACGTGCCCGGTCGAACATCGGTCGTGATGAGCACGAGCCGTATCGATGCGGACGGAATCACTGAACCCGTCGGTCCTGTCGCCCCGGGATCGCCGTAGTTGACACCAATGGGGATGATGACCGGATCGGCGGAACAAAGCGGCGACTCAACGTTCGTGTGGTCCGCCGGGCATCCAGGTCCGACAACATCGAGAGTTCCGGAGCCACGGAGCCTTGCCGTAAACACCTCCGCCCTGACAATGACGAGGCCGGGGGAGTTCGCTGTAGCGCGCATGGATACCGTCGTCGGCGTCGCGAGGTTTGTCACGGTGATGGGTGAATTCACCTCGAGGTGAAACGGGACCTCACTATTGGGCGACGACACCGAGGCACTGATAGCGATTGACCAGCTCGTTGGAAGCACCGATGTGGACGTGCTCGGTGTGGAGGTGCTCGACGACGTCTGCGTTGGCAGTGCCGATGACTCCGACGTTGTTGCAGTCGTTCCCGAACAGGCCGACGCCGCGACCAGAACGCAGACGAGAGCGGACGGCCTCATACGCTTGGAAGTCCTATCACTCCACAGGCTGCCCTGCACGCACGCCAAATGCCCGCTCCGGCGTCAGAGCGCAAGCAAGATCGGCAGCGCACAACCGCGGATATTCCGGTAATCGACGATCATTCCGGCGGGTTATTCCGGTGATCGCTGGTCAAGGCGCGAGGTGCGCGAGATCGGCAGTTATGCGTGAGGCGGTTTCGCCACCCGTCGACGCAGGAACTCGCAAATACTGCACCCTCCAAATCTGCGTCGGGTCAATCTGTCGCTTGTCGTACAAGTGGCGATGTTGTAGCTCTATAGAAGTGATGGGTGCGCAGCGCGCCGAACTCGATGTCGGTCTGTTCGAGGAGTTCGTAGCAGGTGCTGAGGCGCGCCTGCGCATCGCCCTCGTCGCAACATACGGCCCGCTCGACGGCCAGACCGCGGCTCTGGATGCGTTGAGTTGGGCTTGGGAGAACTGGGGCAGGGTGCAGACGATGGCCAACCCCGTCGGCTATCTGTATCGCGTCGGACAGACAGCGGCACGGCAACACCGAATCCGTCCAATCCCTGTTGACTCAGCGACCTTTCAGCACAACGGCATCCCCGAGATCAATCCCGAGTTGGTTCCTGCGCTCGGCCGGATATCGGCTCAACAGCGCACTGTCGTGATGTTGGTGCACGCGTTCGGTTGGACGATCCGCGACGTCGCCCGGATGTTGGAGCTCGCGCCCTCAACCGTTCAGACACACCTCGAACGCGGACTGGCACGACTGCGTGATCAACTGGAGGAACGACATGACGACTGACTTGCTGACCGACCTCGCCCGCCTGGGCGACTTGCTAGAGCGCACGAGTCGCCCGATCGACGTTCATGAGATCGTCGACCGGGCGCCGGTCGCCCTCGATGTGTCGCTGTTGGACCTGCTGCGTGGCGACCGCGTCGTCGACGATGGAATGGCCCTTGTGGTGAGTGAACACCTACCATCACGGGTCTCGACGCGTCGTTGGCGCGCAGCTGCGGGCTTCGCCGCCGCTGCGGCAATCGTCGGCGCTCTGTGGATCGTGACGTCGAGGCCGGCCGACGTGCCGGTCGCCGTGGATGTGCCGACGATAGGAACGGCCGGGCACATGACGTTGGATGCACCGCCGCCCGGCTGGAGGTTCGGGCTGGCCTCGGACTCGATCGACACCAGCGGTTCCGATCGTGTCGTGCAACGGATCTACGCGACCGCCGGACCGGCGCCGGAGACCGGACCTGCGCTGTTGTTGACCAGCATGCCGGCAAGCGTCGGTGCGCCGGGGGTCTTCGGTTCATGGGACGCCAACCCGACGGGTCGGATCTTTGCGGATGTGCAGGGAACAGCGGGTCAGTTGACGCAGTCGGATGGCGGAGGGCAGAACGTGACGTTCGGTCCGCTGAACGGATACAACTACCTCCTCACCGGCTACCACGTCAGCCGCGACGAACTCGTCGCTGCGGCCAACACTGTTCATGTCTCGCCCGAAGGACACGGTTCCGTCATCGACGAGACTGCCCTGCCCGCAGGAGTCACCGAACGCGGCACCGGTTTCGTCTCAGAGATCTGGTTCATCAGCACGTTGGCAGCGACCCATCCGATTCCGGAGGCGCACTGGACCGACGGCAGCGGAGAGCTGTGGTATCGCAGCTTCGAAGACCCGGCGATGTCGCCGCTCGGGCGTTTCGGATTCGACACCATCACCGACACAACCGTCAACGGTCAACCCGGCTACGTCGCCACCGTCGCGCCAGCACACCAACAGGGAACCGTCGCCTCCGTGATGTGGAGCGACGGCACCCGCACATTCCTCCTCGCCTCGAACAAGATCGGCGCCGCGCAACTCCAGACGCTCGCCGCCGCCCTGCGACCAGCTACCGATGCCGAGTGGTCGGCGATGACGAAGCAGCAGCAGACCCTCCGTCCGTCGGAACCGGCTATCACGGCCGTCGGGTTTACGACGCCGGGCTGAGTGCCAGTTATCGGCCAAGACGGCTGTACGCCGCCACGGCGATACCCCGAGACTGTCCCTTCCGTCAATGCCGCGGCAGCGGATAATGCCCGTTATGGATCGGGTTGGCAAGGGCCTCTTGACCGCCGATGTCGTGTTGGTCAGGCTGGTCCGATGGAATCGTCGTCGGCATCGACACCGGC
>JAYTZE010000295.1:0-1710 GCA_043742385.1 Ilumatobacteraceae bacterium | reverse complement strand
CGACCGGCCAGTTCGTCCGCAACCGCGACCAGTGGATCGTGACCGCCATCGACGGACACGGCGACATCACCGCCGCCCGCATCGACGGCGGAGGCGTCGTCGGGCTTCCCGCCGAGTACGCCCGCGACCACGTCCGCCTCGGCTACGCCGCCACCGAACCCGGCAACCAGTCCGACACCCAAGACCGCGGCGTCACCCTGGCGACCGGCTCGACGACCGGCCGCGGCCTGTACGTCGGCATCACCAGAGGCCGCCAGGCGAACCACGTCCTCGTGTTGACCGAGACCGACGACCTCGGCGCAGCACGCGACCTCTTGGAGCGAGTGATCACCTGCGACCGTGCCGACGTGCCCGCGGTGACGCGCCGTGGGCAGCTCGTCGGGCATGTCAGCAGTGAGCGCTCGACCGAGGTCCTGCGGGAGTGGCTTGAGGCAACCGACACTCGCCCCGCGTCATCGCCGTCGAGAGGAATCGAGATGGACTGACCACCCCGCGAGCCGCTCCAGGCCGCGTGGCGTTCATTGTGCACTGGCTACGGGGCGAAGGCATCCAGCGGTCTGGGACGCTTCCGACAGGGTGTGGGCAGAGCGATATGGGCGCACCCGGTAAGGGCCGAAGTGGGCGGGGTCGAGCGCCGGACGACCGGCAGTTGAGTGCGGGGACCTTTTCTGCCGCGTCCGCGAGCTCGACCGGTTCGAGGTCACGTCACATCACCAAGCGCAGGTGACGGCGCAGGAAACACGCATGAGCGAGCGAGCCTGGCGGGTTACTTGGCAGTCACCCGGCTCCGGCGGAGGCAACCCATCCCCCGACGATCAGCGCAGTGACGGACCCGCCGACCAGAAGCACTTCAATTGCATAGAACTGCTTGGACCTGCCGGTGGGAGCTCGGCGCCACGCAGAAATTGATGCGACCAGGAAAACCACAAACTGCGCGACTACGTTGCCCAGGATGACCCAATTGACATTGGCACATCCATCTGCCAGTGCCGTAGTCGCACCCGTCGGTCGCGAAGGCGTAAAACGCGCCGAAGTACGACATGCTCAGTGCGAGCAGCCCGTGACCGCCGCGGCGATCGGGAGTCGTTCGGGGAAGTCGCGGTATGGGGCAACTTCGAGCCCCTCGTACCCGCACACCGGGCAGGTGAACGTCCTGCGCTCGATCACCAGCCCACCGCAGTGATGGCCGACATCAACGAGCGGAGACCGGCTCCCTCGGCCAGGCGACGGTGTCGGAGTGTTACATGAAGCGACGGCTTCTGTCGCAAGTCAACCGCTGAGCGATGTGCGCGAGTCGCTCGGATGAGCAGCGCTGACGCCAGGAGCCGACTGCGTTGTGCAGCCTGGCCAACGGTCGGGGGCGGGCCGTCGCAGCGCTGCGCCGATGGCGGGCGCGTCGGCGGCGAGCCTCTATCTGCTCCGGATTCTGGTCGTGTCTGTCGCCGCGGTGGGACCGCGCCGGGCCAACGGGTGGCCGCCGACTGGGTAGCGGCTGCGATGGGTTGACCTCCCGCCGACGGATCGTCGACCAATCGTCCCGCCGAGCCTCTCCGTTTGCTGGGCTTCCGGATCTATCACTTGACAATATAGCGAGAATCGATAGATAGTGGAGCGGTGAACGCGCCCCGATCCGATCCGAACTCGTTCCTCCCGCTGCCGCAGGCCCAGTTCCATGTGCTCGTCGCGCTCACCGCGGGCGACCGGCACGGC
>JAYTZE010000294.1:0-1712 GCA_043742385.1 Ilumatobacteraceae bacterium | reverse complement strand
GCACATCACCGTCTCACCCGGACCAACCGAGATCGTGGCTTGGCGGGTGGCGAGATCCGTAGCCGATGCGGTGTTGCTGCATTCGATCGAATCGAGGATCCAGCCGGCGGTGGTGGCCTCGACCACCGGGTATGTCGTGCCGCTCACCTCGGTCGCGGTGATGTTGCTGAAGGCTTGCGAGCCACTTCCGATGATGTCGAAGTTCGACAACGGAGCCGATGCGGTGAAGCCGAACGCGACCGGAAGGTTGGGCTGCGCATCCTTGACAATGACGATCGTGCCCTTCTTGGAGTTGTTGTACGCGCACACCACTGTCTCGCCTGGATCGACGTTGACGGTGGCCGACGTCTGCCGTACCGGAGTGGTCGGCGACGACGAGGTTGTGCTACCGGCACCGTCGACGCATTGCACCGACTTCAGATCGAACGAGGCGCTGGGGTCGGTCTCGGTGACGGTGTAGCTCCCCGGCTGGACGTTGCTGAAGTCGTGTTGATTGGTGAAGCTCGGACCTGCGGTGTTGATGGTGAACGGTGTGGTCGCGCCCGTACCCGACGACCACGTCTGGGTGAAGGCGAACGAACCGGCGGCCACGCCCGAGTTCTTGACGATGACGATGTTGCCGCGCTGGGTATTCGTGAACGTGCAGGTCACGGTCTCGTCGGCGCCGACGACGATCGCCGTGATCGGTGAGCCGTCGCTGCATGTCGCCGACGTCATGTCCCATCCTGAGGGGATGGCAGTCTCGGCGACGGAGTACGTGCCGGGGCTGATGAAGCCGCTATCACCGGACTGATCGTCGGTCAGCGTCAGATCGGTTCCGGCGCCGTTCCAACTGCCGTCGAAGGTGAACTGCTGCGACGAACCAGCGGGCAGGGTCTGCTTCGTGACGACGATCTTGCCGAGCTTGGTGTTGTTGAACGTGCATGTCACGGTCTGGCCGGCAGAGATGACGACGATGGGAAGGGTTCGTCCCTGATCACAACTCGATGACGTCAGTTTCCAGCCGGCAGGAACCGTTTCGGCAACTGGATAGCTGCCCGGGGCGACGTCGAGGCCGACCGTGCCGGTGTTCCCGGAGGTTGTCACTGAGGCGATCGGTCCGGAGAAGGCGAACGTGCCGTTGGCGCCCAGCGTGTTCTTGACGAGCACCAGGCGACCTTGCTGGTCGTTGGTGAACGTGCAGTTGACGGTATCGCCGGCCGTCAGCGTGACGGTGGCCGTCGGGCTGGCGATCGTTGCCGTGGATTGATTGGCACCTGCGGCGTCGTCGGTGCAGGTGATGCGGTTGAGCAGCCAAGCAGGCGTCGTCGCGGGTACCAGTTCAGCGACGGTGTATGTGCCGGGGGCGATGTCGCCGCTGTTGGTGGACGCACCGAGGGCGAGTGTGAAGTCGGCTGCAGCATCGGTGTTGCCATCCCAGTTCTGCTCGAAGCCGAACAATTGACCGGCGCTGCCAGATCCCGTCTTGTTGACGACGATGCGCGCCTTCTGGTCGTTGGTGTAGGTGCATGTGGCGACCTGGCCGGCCACCGTCTGCAGGGAAACCTGAGTGCCGTTGACGGTTCCGACCACGGTTCCGTCGGCCAGCTTGCACTCGACCTTCGTCAACTGCCTTGCCGGCGTGGTGACGGGCAAGGTTTCAGTGATCGAAACATTAGTGCCGGGGGCGAAGGCAAAGTCAGCGGAGCCTCCCAACTTCAGCGCAGGCACGG
>JAYTZE010000293.1:0-1712 GCA_043742385.1 Ilumatobacteraceae bacterium | reverse complement strand
GCTCACCGAGTACTACGGGTACTACGCCGAGATCGCCCGGTCCATCGAGGCGGCCGTGGTGCTCGAGGCTCCCACGTGGCGCGCCAACCCCGACTGGGCAGCCACGCTCGGCCACGACCGGGCCGCTCTGAAAGAATTCATCTCGGCTTCCGTCAAATTGGTGGACGAGGTGCGCAGCGGCTGGACGGGGGACCAGCCGTTCCTGATCGGCGGCACCGTCGGTCCGCGTGGTGACGGATACCGCATCGACTCGACAATGGACGCAGACACTGCCACCGACTACCACTCGTTCCAGATCGAATGCATGGCGGCGGCCGGCGTCGACGTCGTGACCGCGGTGACCATGGGCTACACCGACGAGGCAGTGGGCGTCGCCCGCGCCGCTCAAGCGGCCGGGCTACCCGTTGTGGTGTCGTTCACGTTGGAAACCGATGGCAGGCTCCCGTCGGGCATGTCGCTGCGCGACGCTATCGATCGCACCGACGCTGCGACCGCCGGCTACCCAGTCCACTACATGATCAACTGTGCCCACCCGGCGCACTTTGCCCACGTGCTCGACGGCACCTCATCATGGGCAGCCCGCATTGGAGGCCTGCGAGCCAACGCGTCCCAGCTGAGCCACACCGAACTCGACGAGATGGTCGAGCTTGACGAGGGCGACCCTGACGACTTGGCGGCGAGGTACGTTCGCCTTCGCTCAGCTTTGCCCGGCCTCCAGGTGATCGGTGGCTGCTGCGGCACCGACCAGCGCCATGTCGCGGCGATTGCTCACGCCTGGCGCGCCTCCGTCCAGGTGTGAGTTAACGCGTCCTCTCCAGGCTGCTTGATCAACCTCAACATTGGTGAAACTACATTTCATCGCGTTGGGGTTTGCCCATGGCATGGAAGGGGTCAGGGGTTCAATTCCCCTCAGCTTCACGTAACCCTTATGACGTAGGGGTTTGTGGCCTTAAATGCGCCCGAGCAGAACCTGGTCGCGCGGCAGCTGACCTCCTCCACGAAAGTGTTGGAATGGACGCGCGGTCGTCTACTCGGTTGCCTTGGGATGGCCGACCTGCGCGTCAGTCATCCAAACGATTTTCTGGCATCGTCTATGCAGTACCAGATTCGCCCCCCGGCGGTGACCTCGTACTGCCACTGCTCGAACTCGTCGCCGTTGACGACGCGCGAACCGAGCGAACCTCTCAGAGGATGCTGGCGAGTGTCGCGTCGCCTGGGGTCATTCGTGATCCGTTCCCACGCTGTCCGGGCGTTGTTCGGTGCCGCGGAGCAGACCTCTTCCCATCCCTTTGCCACTTCGCTCGTGCCGAACCGACAATCCCAGCCGCTTGGACTAGGCGGCGGCGCTACGCGATCTATCCGCTTCGCCACCGAGTGTCACCGGCGAGGAACGGTGACTCTGTCGCCGCTAGCAGCGATTGGTGTGCGTAGACGTCGTACGAGTCGAGGGTTTGCGTGGATCTCTGCCGTTGCTCGCCACTCTCGCAGAATCTGCGTGAACGGTGCATAGTTGTCGATCGCTGACGCCGCGACCAGCGTCCGGCCGAGTTCATCCACGAATGTGGTGCGGTCGGCCTTCGGAAGGAATGCCGACCACGGAAAGACATCTGCGACCGCCGCGTCGAACGCTAGAGCGCGGTCTTCGTCACGTGCGGCGTCGCTGAGGCGGAGTGGGGGCGCGTTTCGCCGCCTCGGTTGGCCACCGTCACGTC
>JAYTZE010000292.1:0-1713 GCA_043742385.1 Ilumatobacteraceae bacterium | reverse complement strand
GCGCCCGCGTGCGCGATGCCAGCGAGTTCGTCGCACCGCTCGTCGATCGCTTGGCGGTGCTCCGCCGGCTGGGACCTGTGACCATTCAGGACCCGTGCCACTTACGACACGTTCAGCGCGCCCACCTTCCGGTACGCACGGTGTTGGCGGCCGTTGCCGACATCGTCGAACTCGATGACGACGGCCTGTGCTGCGGCGCCGGTGGTGCCTACTCGACCTTGCAGCCCGAACTTGCCGGCCAGATTCGCGAGCGCAAGCTGGCGGCGATCGCGCGCGCCGGCCCGCAGGTTGTCGCCAGCGCCAATCCGGGCTGTGCGTTCCATCTAGCTGCCGCTGGGGTCACGGTGAAGCATCCGATGGACCTCGTCGCTGAGGCCTTGTGAGCGGACCCTACGACGACCTGGTGGATCGTCTGCAGTTGGTGGTCGAGGATCTCGACCAGATCAGCTTCGATCAGCTACGCGAGGCCAGCGCCGAAGGTCAGGCACGCCCGGCCGACGACAAACGCCTGACCCAGGCTCGTCGAGCCGTCGAGAAGGCCATCCACCTGCTGCGCGGCGGCTCAGACGTCGACGAATGAATTGACGGTGTCGAGCAGCTCGCGCAGGACGCCGCTGCTGTGGTTTGAGAACGTGAAGCTGATCCGTGCCAGGTCGAGTTTGTCGTTCTCGCGGCGTTCCGGCTCGAACGGTGTGGCACGCACAATTCCCTCGTTCGTGCAGAACTGACCGAATCGCTCGTTGAGCATTGCCAGCTGGGCATCTGTCGGGGCGTGCTTCATGCGCATCACTGCGAGATGGCCCACATATCGGATCGAGTCGTAGTTCCTGTAGAAGCCAAGCACCTCGGCGACGGCAGCCTGAGAATCGTCAGTGACCAGATACAGCTCGGTGTCGGCGGCGGCCACGAGTCCACGCTCGACGAGTTGTCGGCCGACGAAATCGTGCACGGTCTCCCAATAGGGATCACCGGGTGTATCGAGCAAGACGATCGGCACCGGCAAGCCCTTCCCGGTTTGGGTCAGGGTCAGCAACTCGAACGTCTCGTCGAGCGTACCGAATCCGCCGGGCAGGCAGACGAAGCCCTTGCTCTCCTTGATCAGCATCAGCTTGCGGGTGAAGAAGTACTTCATGCTCACGTACTTCACATCGCCGGCGATCACGGGGTTGGCACCCTGCTCGAACGGCAGCCTGATCGACACGCCGATCGACTTCTCGCGCCCGGCACCCTCCATGCCGGCCTGCATGATCCCTGGGCCGGCGCCGGTCACGACCATCCAGCCCGCATCGGCGAGCCGCGTGGCGACCTCGCGAGCTTGCATGTACAGCGGATCGGCCATCTGCGTTCGGGCCGAGCCGAAGATCGTCACCTTCGGGATATCGCGGAACGGAGCGAACATCTTGAAGGCCTCGCGCATCTCCTCCAACGCGGCGCTGGCGATCTTCAGGTCGAGCAGGCTCGGATGATCGTTGAGGAGCTCGAACGCCGACTCGACCAGCTGCTGGGCGAGTCGCCGGTTGCGACCGAGGTTCATTTCATCGAGCA
The DNA here is from genome assembly GCA_043742385.1 of Ilumatobacteraceae bacterium. GTDB lineage: Bacteria > Actinomycetota > Acidimicrobiia > Acidimicrobiales > Ilumatobacteraceae > JAENVT01. The sequence continues at coordinate 168 of JAYTZE010000292.1, read as the reverse complement.
GCTGTTCTATACGTGAATCGTTCACGCTCGTAGTTCAGTGGCCTTGGTGTCGAGGGCGCCGAGGAGTTCGTCGAAGCTCTTCTGGAAGCTGGCGACACCCTCTCGTTCCAGCTTGGCCCCTACGTCGTCGACGTCGACGCCGACCTCCTCGAGCCCCTTCCACACGGC
>JAYTZE010000291.1:0-3601 GCA_043742385.1 Ilumatobacteraceae bacterium | reverse complement strand
GCGTAGCCGTCCATCAGTTCCACACGCCCTGCGACTCCAAGATCACGATCCAGCCACGAGTTGACGAGCGCCCCGCCGTACACCTCGACGCCGAGCTGCTTCCAGCCGACACCGCCCATATCGGGCCGCGATTTCACTCGCAGGCCGGGTGAGTCGGTGTGAGCGCCCACGAGTCGCAGCGGTGACCGTGGTTCGGCCGAAGATGCCCGGTTCCAGGCGACCAGGGCTGCGCCGCGCACCACGAATCCACGCGCTGGTACCTCGTTCCAGGATTCTCCGATGTCGGTTGCTTCGAAGCCGGCAGTGGTCAGCCGGTCGACCGCGGTCGACACCACGTGCCACGGCGACGGCGACGACGCCAGGAAGGCAATGAGATCATCGAGTTGTGCCATCACTCTCCCTGGAACAGTCCCATCGGCAGGCCGGTACCTCGGAGATGCGACGTCTCGTTGATCGTCACCACTGTGCGCGTGCCACCGCGAGCCGCAGCGATGCGGTTGATGCTGGTGTAGTTCGGATAGAAGAAGCCTCCACCGGGGCTGACGAGTCCCAAGACGTGGCACAGATAGCTGTTGATCACGCCACCGTGACACACCACGGCGATTCGCTGGGCAGGGTGCGCGTCGATCAATTCCTCGATCGACTGCACGACACGGGCGCGGAACTCGACAGAGGATTCCTCGTCGGTGTCCCATTCGCCGGCGAGCATGGCGTGATACCGCGGGTCGTTTGCCGCCTTGAGCTCCTCGGTCGGGATGTAGTCGGAGGAGAGCCGGTCAAACTCGGCCACTCCCTCGCGCAGCGTTACGTCGATGGCGTGATGCGCGGCGATTGCGTTTGCAGTTTCGTACGCACGCCGCAGCGGACTGGCGTAGATTGCATCGAGATGCTCCGACGACAGGTACGTAGCCACATGCTCAGCCTGGGCGCGGCCGTCGACGGAAAGCTCGGGATCCGCCGGGCCGTCGACCAACTCACGACGAACAGGCAGGGCGTGGCGAACCAACAGCAGCTCCATGGACCAGTAGCTAATCAGGCATGAACGCAAGAACGAAGATCGTGGCCACGCTCGGGCCGGCCACCGATCCCCCGCCCGTCCTCGAGGCATTGCTGCTCGCGGGTGTCGATGTCGTGCGGCTCAATCTCAGCCACGGTCATCTCGCTGAACACGTCGACCGGCTTCGGGCGGTGCGCGCAGCAGCATTGCGAACCGGATCGATCGTTGCCGTGCTGGCGGACCTGCCCGGGCCGAAAGTGCGCGCTGCCCCTTTCCCTGCTGCAGGCGTCGAGCTCGTGGCCGGTTCGATGGTCACGATGGTGACAGACGCCGAGACCAGTTCGGGCGACGTGATCGGCGTGGACTACCCAACGCTGCTGGTCGATCTGCACGGTGGTGATCGGATTGTGATCGGCGACGGCGCCATCACACTGAAGGTCGATCGAATCACCGTGCGGGGCGCAGAGTGTCAGGTGCGCAGCGGTGGCCACACGCAGGGCCGACCTGGCGTGCATCTTCCATCGGAGCGGCTGCGAATCAAGACACCAACGCCCGAAGACCTCGTGCTTGCCGCGGCCATGGCCGCCGAAGGTGCCGACTTCCTCGCGGTCTCCTTTGTTCGCGGTGCGGACGACCTCCACAAGGTGCGCAGCGCGGTCGCCCCGATGGCGACCAGGCTGGTGGCCAAGATCGAGACCTTGTCGGCGATCGAACATCTCGACGAGATCATCGCCGCTTCTGATGCGACCATGGTCGCCCGTGGCGATCTCGGAATCGAGTGCCCTCTCGAGGATGTGCCGCACATGCAGAAACGCATCGTCCGCGCCTGTGTCGAAGCCGGTGTGCCCGTGATCACGGCGACACAAATGATGGAGAGCATGGTGACTGCTCCCTCCCCCACCCGCGCCGAAGTCAGCGATGTCGCCAATGCGGTGTTCGACGGCACCGACGCGCTGATGCTGTCGGCGGAGACTGCGATCGGCGTGGATCCGGTCAACGTTGTCAAGACGATGGCCAGGGTCGCCGAGCGCGCCGAGCGCGACGCCGACTATGCGCACTGGGCCGACCATCTAGGTCGATTGCAACGCACCAGCTTTCCCGAGGGTCCCGATCGAATCACCATGGCCATCACCCACGCCGCCGGTCTCGCAGCCAGTGACGCCGGAGCCGATGCCATCTTGTGCTGCACCCGGTCGGGACGCACTGCGCTGGCCATGGCCCGGTTCCGTCCATTGGCCAGGCTGATCGGATTGTCGCCAGATCCCGTCACCGTTCGAGCCCTTGCGCTGTCGTGGGGTGTTACATCGCTGCAGGTCGAGACGTACACAACAACCGACGAACTGGTGTGGTTCGCAGTCGAGTCGGCGGTTCGCGAAGGCCTCGTGCATTCTGGCGAAACGGTTCTGGTTCTGGCCGGTGCGCCAGATCGTCCCAGCGGAGCGTCAACCGACGTGCTGCGCATCGTGCGAGTTTCGTGAGCAACCTGTGGGCCGAAGAAGCGGGTGATGCCGACCATCCTCTCGTGGTCGTGATCCACGGGTCGATGGATCGATCCGCTGGAATGTTGAAGCTCAGCCGCCGCATCGACGGTGACTTCAGGGTGTTGCGCTACGACCGCCGCGGCTACGGCCGGTCATTTCCGCATCCGGGTCCATTCAGCATGGGCGCACAAGTCAATGATCTTGTCGGCTTGCTCGCCGGACGCAAGGCGGTGCTGGTTGGTCATAGCTACGGAGGCAATGTTGCCCTGGCCGCCGCAGATCGTTTTCCCGATCTGGTTGCGGGGGTGGCGGTCTACGAAACCCCGCTGTCGTGGGAGCCATGGTGGCCGGGCACCACTGCGGGTGCGATCGCTGTCGCAGAGGCGGGCCACCCGGAAGAAGCCGCCGAGCGGTTCATGCGACGAATGCTCGGCAATCGACGCTGGGAGGAACTGCCGGAGCGGAGCAGGCAGACCCGGCGCGCAGAAGGACTCGCCATGGTCGAGGAATTGGCCGACCTGCGACGTCACCAACCGTGGACCGCATCGCACATCACGGCGCCGGTGATTGCCGCGTTCGGGAGCCTCGGTGCGCCGCATCACCACCAGGGAATGCGGCGCGCGGGCGCACTGCTCGGCTGCCCGGTCGCCGAACTGGTCGGCTGCCGCCACGACGCGCCCCTGAGTCACCCCGAACTGTTCACATCTGAGGTGATCGGCCCGCTGCTGGCGATGGTCGGCGCCCCGTGGAGTTGGTCGAGGACTCCGTGACCCTGCCTACGGTACCGAGACGTTGATGTCGGAGCCCATGAACGAACAGGTGACGTCGCTTCGGTCGCCCAACGCGCCACGTGCTTTGACCTTGTCGGCGCAGTCCTGCAGCGACGATCGCTGAGTCCACACTCCGAAGGCCAATCCGCCAACGATCACGATGCTGACGAACTTGGCGGTCACGTTCTTGATCACGACGGAGAGCACCAGCATGAGAGCAACCAGCGCAACGGCAACGGCGATTGCAATGTTCTTGGCCGAGTCAACGGTCATTGCGGTCATGGGCGAACCATAGGGCCTAGGGTGATCCCGTGAGTGAGCACTCCATTTCGATGCACCCGTCCGGCCCTCCG
>JAYTZE010000290.1:0-3614 GCA_043742385.1 Ilumatobacteraceae bacterium | reverse complement strand
TTCTTGGCGGTGGTGCATCGATTCGTGCCGACCACCCCCGAGTTGCACGGGCAGAAGATGTTCTTGCGCATTGACGGGCGACGATTCGCGACACCGCTGTTCGCCGTGCTGTTGTTGGTGGAAGCAACCGACGTGCTGTTCGCAGTCGACTCAGTGCCTGCCGTGCTCGCGGTCAGCAAGGAACAGTTCATCGTGTTCACGTCCAACGCGTTCGCGATCATGGGGCTGCGATCGCTGTACTTCATGCTCGCCGACATGCATGCTCGCTTCAGCTACCTGCAGCAAGGTCTGGCCATCATCCTGGCCTTCGTCGGTATCAAGATGATCATCAGCCGGTGGTATCAAATCGCCACGCCGGTCTCATTGTTGGTGATTGTCGTGGTGTTGGTGGCATCGGTGTCGTTCTCGCTGCAGCACACGCGTGGCCTCGACACCATTGAGATTGCAGAGGAACTTCCAGCTCCCGACGAGCGATGACACCCCTCCGGTAACCTCGCGGCCGTGGCGATTGTCGAAGAGGATCTCGAGCGACTTCGAGTCACCGTTTCGATCTCCGACGTAGTGCAGCAGTACGTCGCGTTGCGTCGCGTCGGGCGCAACTGGGTGGGACTGTGCCCCTTTCACGCTGAGCGCAGCGGGTCGTTCAACGTGCGTGAAGAAACTGGTCGATACAAGTGTTTCGGGTGTGGTGCTGCCGGCGATGTGTTCACGTTCGTGCAGGAGATCGAGCACGTCGACTTCGTCAACGCTGTGGAGCAACTGGCCGCCAAGGCAGGCATTCAACTGCAGTACACCTCGGGCGGTGAGAGCAAGGATCGGCAGCGTCGCAAGAAGCTGATCGAGGCCATGGGCCAGGCCGTCGAGTGGTATCACCAACGCCTGTTGACCGGCGACGACGCGCGGGCAGCGCGCGACTATCTCCGCAAGCGCGGCCTGGCCGGCGACGTAGCCCGTCAGTTCAAGCTTGGTTGGGCACCGGACGACTGGGATGCGATGAGTCGCGACGTGGGTCTGCCCGCCGACGCGCTTCGCGACACAGGCCTGGCGTTCACCAACAAGTCCGGTCGATTGCAGGATTCGTTCCGTGGCCGAGTGATGTTTCCGATCATGTCGGAGAATGGCGACCCCGTCGCCTTTGGTGGTCGAATCCTGCCCGGCTCGACCGATCCGGCGAAGTACAAGAACTCGGCCGAAACGTACATCTATGCGAAGTCGAAAACGCTCTATGGGCTGCACGGGGCTAAAGGCGAGATCGTTGCCGCCGACCAAGTGATCGTGTGTGAGGGATACACCGACGTGATCGGGTTTCATCGGGCTGGTGTCAAGCGGGCCGTGGCGACGTGTGGCACTGCCTTGACCGAGGAGCATGTGCGCATGCTGAAGCGATTTGCCAGCCGCGTCGTGCTGGCCTTCGATGCCGACGCCGCTGGGCAGGGTGCTGCCGAGAAGTTCTATGAATGGGAGCAGAAGTATCAGGTGCAAGTCAGCGTGGCAGCGTTCCCCAAGGGTCAGGATCCGGGTGAGCTCAGCATGACGAATCCCAAGGCGCTCGCAACCGCAATCGACACTGCGTTGCCGTTCCTCGGCTTCCGCCTGCAACGGGTGATGTCGGGTCGAGCGTTGAACTCACCGGAGGATCGGGCCCGGCTGGCCGAGCAGGCAATGGCCGTAGTCAACGAGCACCCCGACACCAACGTGCGCAAGTTGTACGCCGGTCAGGTGGCCAGCCATACGGGCCTGCCGATCAATGATCTGGTGGCGATCGCATCGCGTCGCTCGGCGCGTCCCATCGTGAGGGTCACCCACACTCGCCGCGTCGGCAGCTCGGAGAACGCCGAGTTCGTGGCCATTGCCCTGTTGTTGCAGCGCTGGCACGACATGGCGGGCTGGCTCGACGAGGTGCTGTTCGTCGACGATGTGGCCCGCCGGGCGTTCCTGGCTGTCGCCGAGGGCGATGGGTCGGTTGGTCGATCGCTTGACTTGGCCGATCCCGAGGCACGCGAGTTGATCGAGCGAGCCGCCGTTGCCGACATCGACGCCGACCCGGCCATCGAAGGTCGCAACCTCATCGCTGCGGCAGTGCGGCGGGAGCTGGCACGACGGGTCAACGAGACGGACCCAATCGAAATTTTGGCCAACAGAGATGCCCGGTTGGCGCTCGAGCGTTTTGATGAACCCTCCACGGGGAACGATGCCGCCGAGCTGTTGCTAGGGTGGCTCCAACGGCGTAATGAGGAGCGTGATTGAGTTTCGGGCAGTCTGACGCACCAGCGGAATCGGCACCGTTTCCAGGTGTTGATCCCGCCGAGTGGAACAGTCTGCTCGCGCGCGGAGCGATTTCCGGCGTACTCGACGCCGAGGAAATCACGCACGTCCTGCGCACCGTTGAACTCACCGGCGACGTGCTTGAAGAGGTGCAGCAGGCGGTAGCCGCTCGCAACATCCGCATCGACGAAACCATCGACGATGTGGTCGACGAGACGCCTACTGGTGGTATCCCGCTTCCCGAGGCGCCTCCCGCCGAGGATGCCGATGGCTTGATGGCTCGCCGCCGCCGCCGCAGAAGCGAGCGGATGAATGCCAGTGGGGTCGACACCGGTAACACTGCCGACACCGTACGCATGTACTTGCGCGAGATCGGCCGCGTCGATCTGTTGACACCCGACGATGAGCGCCGGTTGGCACAGGCGATCGAGGAGGGCAATCAGGCCGCTCTGCTGCTCGACGGGCCCATCGACCCCAGCGAGCACCCGAGCTACATGCGTATTGTCCAGACCGGTCAGCGAGCCAAGAGCGAACTGATCCAAGCCAATCTGCGACTGGTCGTCAGCATCGCCAAGCGGTACAGCGGTCGCGGCATGCTCTTCCTCGATCTCATTCAAGAGGGCAATCTCGGTCTCATGCGTGCCGTCGACAAGTTCGATCACACCAAGGGCTTCAAGTTCTCGACGTATGCCACCTGGTGGATCCGTCAGGCGATCACCCGCTCGATCGCCGATCAGGCCCGCACCATCCGCATCCCGGTGCACATGGTCGAGAGCATGAACCGGGTTTTGCGCATGCAGCGGCAGATGCATCAAGAGCTCGAGCGTGAGCCAACCCTCGACGAGTTGGCCGAGCGCTGTGGACTGCATCCCGACAGGATCCGCGAGATTCTGCGCATCAGCCTCGACCCGCTTTCGCTCGACTCGCCAGTGGGGGAGGAAGACGATTCCAACCTCACCGATTTCATCGAGGATCTCACCGTCGATGCTCCCGCCGACATGGCCACCAAGCGCATGTTGGCGCAGGCTGTCGAAGAGGCCCTGGGTGAGCTGACCGACCGCGAGCAAGAGATCGTACGCATGCGTTTCGGGCTCGACGACGGCCAGGCTCGCACCCTCGAAGACGTCGGCAAGGAGTTCGGAGTCACACGCGAACGCATTCGCCAGATCGAGGCCAAGACCTTGGCCAAGCTGCGTCATCCAATGCGCAGCCAGCGGTTGAAGGAGTTTTTGGAGGAGGAGTGACCGGGAGGCTTTGCTATCCTCGTCAACGCCTTCCGAGATAGCTCAGTTGGCAGAGCAGCTGACTGTTAATCAGCGGGTCGCAGGTTCGAGCCCTGCTCTCGGAGC
>JAYTZE010000289.1:0-7068 GCA_043742385.1 Ilumatobacteraceae bacterium | reverse complement strand
TGGCCTGCAGTGCTGCCCTCACCGCGAGCAGGTCGGCGTTTCGTGGTGTCAGATCGTGAATCAGTTCAGACAAGCCCGCCCAGAACGTGTCAGGGTCGACCCCGCTGGCCGGTAACGCCTCGCGCTCGAGTACCGCGACCAGTTCCACGCCCACCAGCAGTTCCGCCCGCTTGACATAGTTGTCGCCGCTCATGGTCGACGCGTCATGCTGCTTCGAGTGACGGCTTCACCTCGCTGCAGAAGAGGTCCATCGTGCGCTTTGCCTCCTCGAGCGTCATGTCGCCGGCGGGCAGCTGCAACACGATGTAGTCGGTCAGCCCTGGTTCGAGGACGGCGGCGAAGCGATCCTTGATCTGTTCGGCGGTTCCGGCACCAAAGTGAATGGCATCTTCCATGTGCGCCATGATGTTGCGCAGCGGACCGAGCGCCGCATCGCACTCCTCGTCGTTCAGTACGAGATGATCGAACTTGTGCACATTGTGGGTTCGACGCATCAGCCCGCCCATTGTCCGGCGGACGATTTCCAGCGACTCGGTCTCCGTCGGCGAGATGGCCAACATCATCGTGCAGCCCACGCGTGGAATTGAATCGGGCCCGTCGACGCGATGCGTGTCGCCCTTGTGGGCATTCCATGTGTCGACGTAGATATCGTGCGCGGCCTGGTCGATGGGGCCGGGCCACATCAGGTTCATGCCATGACGACCAGCGGTGATGGGGCTTCCCGGATACCAGAACGGGATCGGGTTCTGCACTGGCTTCGTCGACAGTGGGATGGTCGGAAAGTCGTAGAACTTGGAATCGGCGCTGCTGATCTCGCCGGAGGCGAACGCGTCGCAGATGATGCCGAGGACGTCGACGAACCGGTCTTTCGACTCTGGCCAGTTGCTGCCGAACCAGTAGTGCTCGATCGGTGCGACACCGCGGCCCACGCCGAAGTCGAGCCGTCCATTGGTGAGGTTGTCGACGACGACCATGTCTTCGATGATGCGGACCGGGTGGTGCAGCGGCAACAGCTTCACCAGCGGGCCGAGGCGGATGTTCTTGGTGACCTGTGAGGCGGCAGCGATGAACACTTCCTGATTGGGAGCCATGCAGAGATCCGAGCCGTGATGCTCAGCGAGATGAAATCCTGCAAATCCAGCTTCGTCGGCCATCTTGATCAGGTCGAGTCGATCCTTGAACAACTGTGGTGTTGACGTGCCCGCAATGTCCTCGATGTGGTCGAAAATGCCGAATGTTGGCTTGCCCATGATGTCCCTTTCTCTTCTACGTTGGTCTCCGAGATCGTGGCACGTCATCGGGCCTGGGGTTGCACCGAGAACGCCGGTGGAGTGTTTGACGACACCCCGGGTGGGCGCGTAGCACTCCACTGGGCTGGGTTGAGGGGTGGCTCGAACGCGGTCTCAGCGTAGAAGTCGACCCGTCGTCGTGCCCGGCGTAGCGCGGCCAGCACCGGAGTTCCGAGCGTGCAGATCACCACGACATTGGTGATCGCCCGTCCCGTGTCCCAGCCAAATGTCGACGTCGCCACGGTGAAACCGAAGAACCGATGGAGGTTGCTGGTCACTGCGTCGCCGGGAACGAACTGCAGGCCAGCATCGGCACCGGTCCCGACAAACGTGCCAATGCTGTACGGCCAGAACCACATATTCACCAGAAAGCCGAACACGTAGGCCGACACCGCTCCGTAGAACGCGAGGAGTGCAATCTCGACGCGTGCCCGGCATTTCGGAAGCAAGCCTGCGCCGAGCCCGACCCACGACGCGCCGAGCATCTGAAACGGCAACCAGGGCCCGACACCGCCGGTGAGAAACGCCGACGCGAACATCGTCGTGGAGCCCAGAACAAAACCAAATCCCGGTCCGTAGACGCGGCCGGCAAGTATGAGCAGGAAGAACACTGTCTCGATTCCAGCGGTGCCGGCTCCCAATGGTCGCAGCGCGGCACCCACGCCGGACAACAGCCCCAGCATGGCAATCGCCTTCACATCGAGTCCGCCACTGCTCAGTTCGGCGAGCACCACTGCGATCACGAGTGGGAGTATCAGGACGAAGATGAATGGCGCCTCGGCGCTGTGCGCCGTGCCGTCGGGCGGGCTCGCGAGCAGCGGCCACAGGAACATCGCCAGTCCCGCCATGGACCCGATCAACAGCACAAGCCATGTGTGCATTCGCACCCGGACGGCATGCGCCGGCGTCATCGCAGGCTCTCAGCGGCGACCGCGGACATGACCTGCGCAACCGTGAGCCAACGTGCCGGGTGCATCACCTTGGCGACCTGCGGAGCGAACACGGGCGAGGCCACGACGACGTCGGCGGTAGGCCCGTCGGCGACGATCTCGCCTTCAGCGAGTACGACAACACGAGTGGCGACGCTGGCGACGAATTCCACATCGTGCGTCGCCACGACGACAGCGCGACCCTTGGCCGCCAGTTCGGTGATCATGCCAGCCAAGCGAACCTTCGCGCCCTCGTCGAGACCCCGCGTGGGCTCGTCCAGCATGATGACGGCGGGCTGCGGGCAGAGTTGCACCGCCAGTGCCAACGCCAGTCGCTGGCCCTCGGAGAGGTCGCGAGGATGTGCATCACCTGCCACGCCCGGCACGATTCGATCGAGGATAGCCCGACACGTGCTCGGTGCCTGCTTGCTTTCGCTGTCGGCGAGTGCGCACTCGGCGTCGACCGTTGCCAGGTACAGCAAGTCACCAGGCGATTGGGGGACGAGGCCGACGCGCGTCCTGGCATCGGCTGGTGTCAACCGTGATGGATCACTGCCGTCGCCATCGAGCGCGATGGTGCCGTCGTGACGATTGCCGCTGCCCTGCAGAGCCCACAGCAGTGACGTCTTGCCCGAGCCGTTTCGCCCCATCAGCGCCAACACCTCGCCGTCGTACACGTCGAGATCGACGCCGGCCACGGCAACAACATCGCCGTATCGAACCACCAACCGTCGCGCAGTCAGCGCCGTATGACGATGATCACGCGCGGTCTGGCCGGGAATGGTCCGACCCTCGAGCTGCGCTCGAAGTTGGCCACTGCGTCGACGAGCATCGCGTACCGACAATGGCAAAGGATCCCACCCCAGGGCCTGGCCGAGGCGAACGACCGGGGGAGCGACGTCGCTCACGCGCATCATCTCGTGCGGGCTGCCTGCCGCCACATCGCCGAGGGCGCCCACTGTCACGACCATGTCGGCATACTCGATGACTCGCTCGAGACGATGCTCGGCGAGCACGACCGTGACTCCGAGGTCATGCACGAGTCGAGTGAGTGCGGCCAGCACGTCTTCTGCGGCGGCAGGGTCGAGCGCCGACGTTGGCTCGTCGAGTACGAGCACCCGCGGATGGGCCGTCATCACCGATCCAATCGCGACCCGCTGTTGTTGCCCTCCGGAGAGCGACCGCATTGGTCGGCGTCGCAGGTGGGCGAGGCTCAACAGGTCGAGTGTTTCCTCGACGCGCTTGCGCATCACGGCCGCCGGAACGGCGAGTTGCTCCATGCCGTAGGCCAGTTCCTCCTCGACGGTATCGGTCACGAAGCCGTACGCCGGGTCCTGCATGACCACGCCAACGACCCCTGCCAGTTCGCGTGGCGGATGGGTTCGTGTGTCGAGGCCGGCAACCGTGACTCGACCCGCCAAGGCACCGCCGGTGAAATGCGGTACGAGACCGTTGATGGCGCCCAGCAACGTCGACTTTCCGACGCCTGTTCCGCCGACTACGAGACAGAGTTCGCCCTCGGGGATGTGTAGCGTGACGTTGCGAAGGACCGGTTGATCGGCTCCGGGATAGGTGATCGTGACTGCGTTGAAATCGATCAAGGCGCAACCGCCACATCGCGAGACACACTCGACGCCTCGCCGAGATCTACCGGGGGCGCCAGTAGCGCTGGCAGCGCACCGATCAGCGCGCCGATCGCCGGCATCGCGCCCATCGTTGGCCACCGCAGTGGTTGCAGTGTCGGGTACAGGTTGTCGGGGTTGACGCTGCTGGCGACGAACATGGCACCCGCTGCGGCTATCCCACAAGCAGCGACCATCCATTCGGCGACACCCCAGGGGTCGGGCCGGTACACGCTGCGAAGCACGCGTTGACCACCCGTTCGGATGCCAACCACCGCGATGATGCAGCCCGACGCCAACATAGGCCCGCCGAGTAGTCGGGGCGTCGTTCCGTCGAGTACCCCGTACGTGCCGATGAATACTCCGACGACACCCGCCAAGACCAGGGTGGCGGTAGCAATGCGTGCCGAACGTGGCTGCTCGGCTCGCCGCCCGTAACCCCGTGAATCCATGGCCGCGGCCAACACGAGGGAGCGGTCGAGCGCGTCTTCCAACACCGGGATCAGGATGCCCCTGACCACACCGCTATGTCGTGGGGCCCCACGGAGTTTGCGGGCACTGCGTATGCGCTGCCCGCTTTCGACGAGCTGTGGCGCGACGGTGAGCGCGACCGTGACTGCGACACCGATCTCGTGCAACGCAGCGGGAAGCGACTTCAAGAGGCGCTTGGGATTGGCGAGCACGTTGGCGGCACCCAGGCACAGCAGCAAGGTTGCCAGTCGAACGCCGTCATACACCGCGGCGAGCATTCCCTGCAGGCTGACCGGGCCACCAATGCGCACACCCGCTGCCGCGTCGGGCAGGTGAAGCTCGGGCAGGGTGAACATCACTGTCGTGCCGTATTGGCCGCCCAGCAGCATGCGAAACACGATCCTGATCACGATGACGAACAGGGCGAGTCGCAGGTAGGTGCCGAAGCCGCGTGCCCACGGCGCGTCGGTGCGCCGGAACGACACGACGCAACCGACGGCTGCGGCGAAGACGACGAGCGTCAGTGGGTTGGTCGTTCTGGACGCCGCCGTTGCCATGCCGAGCGCCCACAGCCACCACGCGCCGGGGTGCAGCGGTCGGGCCAGTCGCTGGCTCACGTCAATGCTCGCCGTCGCCGCGCAGCCCACGCGCCGGCCCCTCCCAATGACGCGGCGACTGCGATTCCAATCGCCGTCGCCAATCCGAATCCGCCGTCACCCCGACCGTCATCGCCGAGATCGACCGCGCCAAATGCGACAGCCGAGCCGGTGGTCGGCGCGGATGACACTGAATCGGCCGACCTCGTGTCGTCGGTGCTGCTGGATGTCGCACTGCCGTCGGATGGCTCGATCGTCGATGTCGATGCCGTATGGGTCGAGGTCGTCACGGTCGGAAGGGCAGCCGTTGTCGTCGAGGTTGGAGAACCAGCGGCCGCCACTGCTGGCACCGTCGTTGCTTCGGCCGCTGGCTGTGGTGCATCAGTAGGTGTCGACGGCGGGTCTTGCTGTGCGATCGCAATCGTTGGCGCGGGCGTCGGAGCAGTCACTGCTGCAGTCGTCGCGGTTGGCGTGGGAGCCGAGGATGTTGCACAGTCGGAGCGCTTCAACGGATTGGGCGGCTCGCCCGGTATCGGAGCGGGCGGGTCGTACCCCGGTGGCGGAATGTCGACAGCGTTCTGAGTGAGCGCGAATGACCAACCCTCGATCGTGCCTGGGGGTGGTGTTCGGTTGCCGGCGCCGGTGGTGCTGTAGCACCACGGACCGCCTCGTGGGGCAATCCAATACGACCAATAGGCATTCGCCGGAGGTGTGTTGCCGCACGGCTCGACATCTGGGCCGGGCTTTCCCGCGATGCGACACACCACGCCGGGAAACCGTTGCGTGCCTTCCCACGAGATGCCCGAGTTGTCGAGCGCAGCGAGACCGGTCGGCGGCGCTCCGGGCGCGCAACGCACGTTCACCCCGCCGCCAAGTTCCTGAAAGTCGACGACCACGGTGATGCCGACGTTGTCGGTGCACGGCCCGTCGTACCAACTCGCCGCGTGAACTGGCGCACGCGTAACGGGCAGCGCGCCGCCGATTGCCATGAACGCCAGCACAGCGGCGAGCCGACGAATCACCCGAAATAGCCGCTGACGTCGGCGATGAGGTTGACCGGGTTCGTGGCAACGTACAAACACACGGTTCCGGCTGCTGACAACTTGGTGATGACCGCGTTCGGTATAGGTGTGTTCGCGACGAAGTTGAGGTTCGAGGCAAGCGGCCGCGGTGCGTCGCACGCGTAGACGGTGACGAAGCCCGTGCCCAATGCGCCGTCGGCGATGACGTTCAGCACGACAGAGGCCGCGTCCGCAGGCACACCAGCGCGACCTGCGACTGGAAGCACCAATGTGGTGCCCGCCCCGGTCAATCCGGCGCCCAACTGTGCCCCGTCGATCGTCGACTCACCGGGACGAGTGTCCAACAATCGAGCCGGAGTCACGGCGTTGTACCCCGAGCCGGTCGGAAAGTAGCCGTTGACATCGGCGATCAGGTTGACCGCGTTGGTGGCGACGTACAGGCACACCATGCCCGTAGTCGACAGCTCGGTGGCGACCATGTTCGCGATGGGAGTCGAGGCAGTGAAGTTGAGATTCGAGGCCAGAGGTCGCGGTGCGTCGCACGCATACACCGTGACGAATCCGGGACCTTCGCCTCCGTCGGCGGTGACGTTCAACACGACCGCGTCTACGTCGGCGGGCACACCGCCCCGTCCCGAAATTGGCAATACCAGCGTCGAACCCGCCGGCGTCAGCCCGGCACCGACCTGGGCTCCATCGATCGTCGATTCGCCTGGTCGACTGTCCATCAGGCGAGCGGGCGTCAACGGGTGATATCCGGATGCTGCGGGGAAGTAGCCGTTGACGTCGGCCACGAGGTTGACTGCGTTGGTACCGACGTACAAACAGACCGTTCCCGCAGCCGACAGCCCGGCAACGACGGCGTTTGCGGTCGGTGTGCCAGTGACAAAGTTGAGGCTCGACGTCAGCGGCTGAGCAGCGTCACAGGGGTAGACCGAGACGAAACCCGGGCCTTGGCCACCTTCTGCTGTGATGTTCAACACCACCGCCGCTGCATCGGCAGGCACGCCGCCGCGGCCGGTGACCTGCAAGACCAACGTGGAACCCGCCGGCGTCAGGCCGCCGCCCAACTGCAGGCCATCGATCGTCGATTCACCCGGACGCGTGTCGAGCAGGCGAGCCGGATCGAGAGTCACCGG
>JAYTZE010000288.1:0-7068 GCA_043742385.1 Ilumatobacteraceae bacterium | reverse complement strand
TCCGCTTGCCTGACGTTATTTTCCTAGCGCGACGAACCGGTTCAGCAGCAGATCGAGATGGCCCCAGGTGATGCAGTAGTTGCGGTCGTAGGCGCCCGAGTGATGCACAGAGTGATGCTCCTTCGACAGAACAACACCGTGTCGCTGCGCCACGTCAACGAGCCGCGGCACTGTCGGCATGTGTGCCCATTTGTGTAGTTGGTTGGTCATGATCACGCCGGCGACGAGGCCGACGATGAACACACCGGCATAGGGATGCTGCGAGGTGTCGAGGAAGAAGAAGGCCGGAACAATCACGGGCAGGCAGACGAACACGTTGTCGGCATTGACGGCGATGAAGTCGCCCTGGGTCATGGCCATCGGATCGACGTGATGGTCGCGGAAGGGCTTGACGAACTTCTGACCGATCACCGGCGTATCGGGCGAGCCGAAGTTGTCGAGCAGGAAGTGGACGATTCCCGAGGCCAGGTCGGCGACCGCATACGCGGCCACTACCAACGCGACAATCAGGATCGCAATCGGCAACGACATGCGGTCGACGACCTCGACCGCGACCTGCCGAGTGAGCGCGGCGGCGAAGCCGATGAAGGTTCCGACGGACACGAGTTCGAAAATTCGGTGACTCGTCGGATAGTCGTACGTGCCCAGCACGCCTCGATCATTACCACCGCTGTGCGGCGATAGCTACCTCGCCGACGCTAGCCACCAGTGCGCCGCCAACAACTCAGCAACCAGCACCTCTGTCAGCAACGCCACGATCGAATCATCGTCACCCGGATATCGAACGCTGGCCGACGCACCGGCCGGCTCTGCTCCGACCGTGGCGACGTGGCTACCGCGCTCGGTCATCCATCTCAACGCGTCGGCGTCGAATCGCGAGCCGGTGAACATCAGGGCGCGGTAGTCGAGCGTCTTGGTCAGGTACACATCGACGTGATTCCAGTCGCCTGTCTCGCAACCGTCGGCGGCGCGGCGCGGACCCTCGCGCACCATCAGGGCAGCCTGCAACGCGGAGCCCACGCGCTCCGCCGGGGCCAACAGCCACAGCCCCTCCGTCCCCTCGATCGTTTCCAGCAACGGAGGCATCCAACCATCGCGTCGATCGAGCACATACGCGATTGCGGCGGCGGTGCGACGAATTCGTTCACCCAGCCGCAGATCGACACCGGTCAGACTCTGCTCCAATGACAGCAGAGCAACCAGGGTGTGCAGATACGTGCGGCAGGCCACGCCGCCCGCCTCGACACCCGCGTGCATCAACACGGTGTGGTCCGTTGCCAGCGACGCGGAGGCATTGTTGGTCAGGGTGATCGTACGGCTGACGCCGGCGTGGGCCTCCAGCAGTGCGACGGTCTCGGCGCTTCGTCCCGAGGCGGTGATCCCGACGACTGTGAGGTCCGATGACGGCGGCAGCGTGGCCTCGACCGAGGCCAACTCGGCGACGGCGACGATGCCATTGCGACGGAGCCGACGAGCAGCAACATCGGCAGCGAACCACGACGATCCCATCCCCGCGAGCACGATCGGGCCGCGGCCGTGCTCGGGCCACGAGGGCAGCTGGTCGAGCAGTGCCAGCAACGTGGCCGGCTTGGCTTCGAGATCGGCCAGGAAGGCTGCCGGGTCCACGATGTCGAACCTACCTGCCGAGCAACCGTGGTAGAGCGGAATCGGCGACGTAGCGCCAGTGCGGCAGGTGGTGAATCGAGTAGGCGTACTCGTGCAGCTCCTGGGCGATACGAAAGGCGAGCAATAGATCCTCATCGACGCTGTGTGCGGCGGCGTAGGCATCGAGTGCAGCAGCAGTCGCGGCCACGGTGAACCGGTCGACATCGTCGGCCCGATCGGGACGACGTCGCTTCACCACCACGGCACCGACATGCGCGATCGATTGCACCACCGATGCCACGTCGCGCAGCGGTGACTGCGCTCGCGCCCGCTCGGCCGGATCCTGCAGCGGATTGCCATCGAAATCGGTCACGACCATCGTCTCGCCGGCGAGCAGGAACTGGCCGGCGTGGAGGTCGCCGTGAATGCGATGGCCCGCAACCTCACCGGCGTTGCACAGCGGCTGCAACGCTGTGGCAACCGACTGCTCGTCCAACCATTCCAACCCGTCGAGCCGGTCCTTCGCGAGACTGAGATCCGTCATCGCCTGCTGGGCGACGCCAGCGACCCCGACCATCATCGGCTGCAGATCGGCGAGCGCGGAATGCAAACGCGCTGTGATGGCGCCCATTCGACGAGCGGAATCGACAACGTCACCGAACGGCAGCCGGTCGGCCAGCCAGGCCTGGACCTCGTCGACATACCAATCCCACCCATCCATGGCTCCCGGCAGGTACGACGTCACGATCGCAAGCACCGCGCCGTCGCGCTCGTCGACACCGACGAGTAGCGGCATCTCGTCGAAGCCGGCAGCAGTGAGGTGGCGAATCAACTGCACACCCGGATGTGGAATGGGCACCGGTGGGCGCAGCCATTTGACAACCACCGACTCGTCGACCACCACACTGAAGTTGGTCTGATCCACCGTGATCGGGCGCTCGACGGAACACGCCCGACCGAGCAACAGCGCAGCCAGTTCGATCGAGGCGCCTGGTGTCACGCTAGAACGGTAGCCATGGCCACCTTCTTGTTCATGCCAGAGAGCGCCTACGGGCCGACGAACAACTGCATCGGAATCGGCAACATCCTGCTGCAGCGCGGCCACAAGGTGGTGTTCGCTGCCGAAGCATCGTGGGCTGGCCGATTGGAGCCGCTGGGGTTCGTCGAGGACGTCGTCGACCTCGCCCCACCTCCGCCTCCCGACGCGCCCGAGCAAGCAGCCGGACAGTTCTGGACCGACTTCATTCGTGACACCAAGCCGGTGTTCCGCACGTCGACGTTCGACCAACTGAGCGGGTTCATGCAGCCGACGTGGCAGGCATTGATCGATGGTGCCATGTACTGCGAGCCTCATCTGAAAGAGATCATCGAACGCCAACGACCCGACGTGATCATTGAAGACAACGTCAACTGCTTTCCGGCCTTGACCACCGCTGGCGCGCCGTTCGTGCGCATTGTCAGCTGTCAGCCGCTGGAGATGAAAGGACCCGATATCCCACCCACATACAGCGGGCTACCCGCCGACGATCGCCGCGACTGGGATGCGTTCCGTGCCGAGTACGACCGCACCCATCGGCCGATGTGGCAGGCCTACAACGAATGGGTGCAGGCGTGCGGGGCGCAGCCGCTTGCTGAGCTCGAGTTCATCCACGAGAGCGCCCACCTCAACCTGTATACATATCCCGAGGTCATCGACTACACCGATCGACGGCCACTCGGGCCGACCTGGCATCGACTCGACTCGTCGGTGCGTGCCACCGACGCCCCGTTCGAGGTGCCCTCCGAACTCGGCGACGAGTCTGATGGCGGCGCGCTCGTCTATCTCTCCCTGGGCTCCCTCGGCTCTGCCGACGTCGAACTGATGCAGCGTCTGGTGAACGTGCTCGCCAAAACGCCACATCGCTACATCGTGTCGAAGGGTCCGCTGCATGACACATTCGACCTGCCGCCCAATATGTGGGGTGTCCCGCAGGTACCACAGACCAACGTATTGCCAACGGTCGATCTGGTGATCACCCATGGCGGCAACAACACGACCACGGAAAGCTTCCACTTCGGCAAGCCGATGGTGCTGCTGCCCCTGTTCTGGGATCAATACGACAACGCCCAGCGAGTGCACGAGACGGGCTACGGAATACGACTGTCGACCTACACGTTCGAGGACGCAGAGTTGATCGGGGCAGTCGATCGGCTTCTCGACGACGAGCACCTGCACACCAGAATGGCCGCAAATGCCGCCATCATCCGCTCGCGCGATGGCACACAACGCGCTGCCGATCTGATCGAGAGCGTCTTGCGCTGACTCCCGGAATCGATCACACGCATCCGCGTTAGGTTCGGCAGTGTGACCGACCATAACGATCCGGCGATCACCGTTGCGGCGAATGGCCAGTACCTCGTGACAGGTGGCCTTGCGCTCCACCGGCGCCGCGACGTGCAGCGCGAACTCGGTGAACCGATGACGTGGACGACCACAGCGACACTCGAAACCAAGGATCGCTATGCGTTGTGTCGCCGCGGGCAATCTGGCGGCAAACCCTCAACAACGACGAAGGCCCTGGCCCGGCGGTAGAATGCTGCTTCTCATGCCGGTCCTCAGCACGTCCGACACTGGGCGTCATCATCAACCACGAAGGATCGCCATGCCTACACCGAAGCCTCGTCCCGCCACCAAGCGCGCCAGAGCCGCCGCAGCCATTGCCGAAGACCTCACCACCAGTGAAGGTGTGGCCCAGGCCATCCGCACCGAGTCGATCGACCTGACTCCCTCGGTGAATCGAATCATGAACGCCGGCCTGCACGAGGCCGCGTGTTTCAAGGCGATCACGCTATTCCGCGCCTCACTCGGCGTGCCGGGCGATCCCAATCGCTACCCGGACCACGCCATCGAAGCCGGCCGCAAGGTGAAAGAAGCTGTCTAGCCCGACCTGGTGGCGAAAACTTTTGTCAACCTCGGGAACTTTTCGCATTCTTTCGACGACAACTCGGGATATGTCCTCGCACCGACGCTGGCGTATCTTGTCCGCTGCAATCCTCATTGGTCTTGTTGGCGTTTGGGCGCCCGTCCGCGTCGACGCTCACGCCGAGTTCGCAGGTGCTCCGGCCAGTGTCGCCGCCGACAGCGACATCGCACTCACGCTGTTCGTCGAAGACGAGCGCGATGATGCTTACAACGAACGCATCGCCATTCGACTGCCGGAGGGGTGGACCGGCGTGGCCTGCGAAACCAAGCCGACGTGGATGTGCACGATTGCCGTCGAGTCACAGAGGGTCGTCATCCGTTTCACCAAGGACGAAGGCGCCGCACCCGCCGAGGATGAGACGTTCGACATCACCCTCCATTCGGGAACGAATCTGGGAACTGCGACCTTCCCCATATTGCAGACCTACAACACGGGCGAGGAAGTCGGCTGGATCGGCGATCCGGGGCTCGACAATGAAGCACCGACTCTCGAAGTCACGGGCGACGGACCCACCACGCCGCCAACAGCCACCACGACAATCCCTCCCGCGACGACCGTCGCGCCGACTTCGACATCCACCACCGTGGCCATCACTGTGCTGCCGACGTCGGCGCCCAGCACCAGTGCCGCCGCCACCACCACCGGGGCACCGACAGACACCGCCGTCATCCTTGCGCCCACCGTCACGCAACCGAGCGAGGCGGACTCTGACGGAGGCGGCGCAGCCGAGATCATCGTGATCGTGTTGGTGCTTGCGGTAGCGGGTGCAGCGATGACGTACTACTGGCGGCAACGCAAGCCACCGACGCCACCGATCTGACGCGACGTTGGTGGGCGTCAGACGATGATGACGAGGCGCTCGACGGCTTGCACGACCATCGGGTCGACCGTGACACTGCCACCCTCGATCGCCCTGGCCAGGTCCGCTCGCATCTCGTGCTCCCAGAACTTGTCGAGGTGATTCGCAACCGCGGCGACGGCGGCATCGGCCGGCTCGTGTGAGAACTGGCGAGCG
Organism: Ilumatobacteraceae bacterium; assembly: GCA_043742385.1. Classification (GTDB taxonomy): domain Bacteria; phylum Actinomycetota; class Acidimicrobiia; order Acidimicrobiales; family Ilumatobacteraceae; genus JAENVT01. The sequence continues at coordinate 1,485 of JAYTZE010000288.1, read as the reverse complement.
ATCTGGTTGGCCATGCGCACCAGAGCGCCGAGGCGATGCTCGGGGTGATCCAATTCCACCGTCGCAGCCGAGTGACCGGGTGTGACCTGCACGGCCGTGACTTTGTATTCGGGGCAGTTGGTGGCCCAATCACTCCACTCGGTTGTCACCACGTTGGCGCCGCTGACCGGGTGGTGGAACGTGGTGTACACCACGCCCTGCGGCATGCGGTCGGACACCAACGCGTGCAGCGTGGTGGCGCCGACGCGACTCGCCAGCGTGACCTCATCACCGTCGTCGATACCGCGCTCCTCTGCGTCGTGCGGGTGGATCTCGAGAACATCCTCAGGGTGCCACAAGACGTTGTCGGTGCGGCGTGTCTGCGCGCCGACGTTGTACTGGCTGAGGATTCGACCGGTGGTCAGCAGTAGCGGGAATCGGCGGTTGGAGCGCTCTTCGGTGGGAACGTACGGAGTAGCTGTGAACATGCCGAGACCGCGGACGAACGTGCCCTCATGCATGATCGGTGTGCCGAGCGGCTTGTCAGCGTCGCACGGCCACTGCACGCTGCCTACCTCGTCGAGCATGGCGAATGACACGCCGGCGAACGTCGGTGTGAGCTGGGCGATCTCGTCCATGATCTCACTCGACTGGTCGTAGTGCATCGGTGCACCGAGCGCGGCAGCGAGCTCGCACGCCACTTCCCATTCCTGCTTGCCCGTGCGTGGACGCATGACGGGTCGAACCCGGTTGATGCGTCGCTCGGCGTTGGTGAACGTGCCGTCCTTCTCCAGGAACGATGTGCCGGGCAAGAATACATGTGCGAGCTTGGCGGTCTCGTTGACGAACAGGTCCTGCACCACCAGCAACTCCAGCGATCGCAGCGCCGTCGTCACGTGCACCGTGTTGGGATCGCTCTGGGCGATGTCCTCGCCCTGCACGAACAGGCCCTTGAAGTGGCCGTCGATGGCCGCGTCGAACATGTTGGGAATGCGTAGCCCCGGCTCGGACTGGATGGGGTGTCCCCAGAACGTCTCGAACATCGCCCGAGTGCCGTCGTCGCTGACGTGGCGATATCCCGACAGTTCGTGCGGGAACGAACCCATGTCGCATGAACCCTGCACGTTGTTCTGTCCGCGCAGCGGGTTGACCCCAACGCCGTCGCGTCCAAGGTTGCCGGTGGCCATGGCGAGGTTGGCCATGCCCATCACCATCGTGCTGCCCTGGCTGTGCTCGGTCACGCCAAGGCCGTAGTAGATGGCGCCGTTGCCGGCGGTCGCGTACAGGTGGGCGGCCGCACGTACTTCGGCAGCCGGCACGCCGGTGAACTGCTCCAACGCCTCCGGGCTGTTCTCCGGCTGCGACACAAACGCAGCCCACTGCGAAAACTCGATGGGCTCGCAGCGCTCTTGCACGAAGCGGTGGTCGACGAGATCCTCAGTGACGATCACGTGGGCCAGCGCGTTGACCACGGCAACGTTGGTGCCTGGGCGAAGCTGCAGGAAG
>JAYTZE010000287.1:0-3625 GCA_043742385.1 Ilumatobacteraceae bacterium | reverse complement strand
CACGCACGCTGCCGTCGGCCATGGGTCTGTTGATGCAGAAAGAGGTCGACGTTCTGCTTGGGCTACGCAACGAGCCGAAGCGACCGTTCGTCGCCGTGCTGGGTGGGGCCAAGATCAGCGACAAGCTCGGGGTCGTCGAGGCATTGCTCAAGATCGTTGATGAGCTCGTCATCGGCGGGGCGATGTGTTTCACGTTCCTCGCCGCACTGGGCAACCAGATCGGCGACTCGTTGTGGGAGCCGGATCAGGTCGACACGTGCCGGCGGCTGTTGGCCGATTCGGCCTCGGGGGGCAAGACCATCCATCTGCCGCAGGATCTCGTTGGCCTCGATGCCGCGGGAAACTTCTCGACGTTCGGCATCGAGCTTCCCGACGGTGCCAAGGGGCTCGATATCGGGCCCGGCACGGCGGCGGCGTTCAGCGACGTGATCATCGAAGCGCGCACGGTGTTCTGGAATGGGCCGATGGGCATGTTCGAGGATCCGCGGTTCGAGGCGGGCACCCGCACGGTTGCCCAGGCCATTGCCGACACGAAGGCATTCACCGTGGTCGGTGGCGGCGACAGCGCCGCTGCGCTCGCGCAGTTCGGACTCGACGACGAGGTTGACCATGTCTCTACCGGCGGGGGAGCGTCGCTCGAACTGCTGGAGTTCGGCGATCTTCCCGGTCTGGACGCGTTGCGTGGTGCGCCCAATGCGTAGGCCGTTGATCTCCGCGAACTGGAAGATGAACCACAACCATTTCGAGGCGATTCAGTGTGTGCAAAAGTTGGCCTACCTGGTCGGTAAGGACGACCTCGAACATGTCGACGTCAGCATCCATCCACCGTTCACCGACATCCGCAGCGTCCAGACTGTGATCGATGCCGACAAGCTGCAGTTCGCAGTCGGTGCCCAGCACTGCCATTGGGAAGACAAGGGAGCATTCACCGGTGAGGTCTCGCCGCTGTTTCTCGCCAAGCTGAATGTTCAGTACGTCATAGTCGGGCACAGCGAACGTCGCCAACTCTTCGGAGAGACCGACCAGGACGTTGCGAAGAAGGTGACAGCTGTTCAGCGGCATGCGATGACACCAATCGTGTGTGTTGGCGAAACCCTGGAGGAACGTGAAGCCGGCGAGACCGAGGTCAAGGTGCTCGGCCAGATTCGCGCTGCTCTCGACGGCATGAAGCCTGACCGGATCGCCGCCTTGGTCGTCGCCTACGAGCCGATCTGGGCGATCGGTACCGGCCGAACAGCGACGTCTGACGACGCCCAGAAGGTGTGTGGGTCGATTCGCCGATGTCTGGTCGAGATTACGGGCCCAGAAGCCGCCGCCGCTGTACGTATTCAGTACGGCGGCAGCGTGAAGTCATCGAACATCGCCGAATTGATCGGCCAGCCTGACATCGATGGCGCGCTGGTCGGCGGTGCCAGTCTCGACCCCGATGAATTCGCCAGGATCTGCAAGCTCGGAGCGTAGCGATGGTGCCCGGCCCTCGGAATTTTTGACCCGACTTTTCAAACAATCGGAATGATGCGGCTACCGGTCGGTAAGTAACGGTGCTATGTTGTCGTGCGCTCACTCCGATCGGGGAGGACGGTGTGAGAGTGTGGTCGGCCTTCCCGACAAGCGTCCCGCTTGCCATGTCGTTCGACCGAGACCCACCTCCCTCCGTTCACATAGGAGGAACATCCACGTGAGGACCACGAGACGTAGCACTCGCTACGCTGCACTGGCATTCGGTTTTGCGGTGATCGCAGCAGCTTGCGGCGACGACGGCGACTCCAGCTCGAACGATACGACAGCTGGTACCGAGACCACCGCCGCAGCAGCACCCGAGACCACCGCAGCAGCACCCGAGACCACCGCTGGTGGCACCGAGACGACTGCGGCCGCCGCCGTTGATGCAGCGATGACGTTGACCATGAACATCAATCCCGACGCAGTTTGGGATGATGGGTCGCCGATCACATTCGCAGACTTCAAGTGCACCACTGACGCAATTCTGAACACGCCTGGTTCGCTGAGCACCGTCGGTTACGACAAGATCACTTCGATCGAGGCCGGCGAGTCCGACAAGCAGGTCGTCGTTCAATTCTCCGAGGTGTATGCGCCGTACAAGAACCTGTTCGGCAACCTGCTGAAGGCAGACGTGGTTCCGGATTGCAATGACGTTTCGGCTGAGTTCGCCGACAACATCCCGTTCTCGGCGATGCCTTACAAGATTGAATCGTGGAGCCTCGATCAGCTCGTTCTTGCCAAGAACGAGAGCTATTTCGGCACCGATGTCGGCATTGTCGACAAGATCGTCATGGTTCCGAAGGCCGACAGCGACACGGAAATCGCGTCACTCGTTGCCGGCGAGAGCGACTTCATCTTCCCGCAGGCATACGCCGGTATCACCGACGCCCTGAACGATCCCAACATCCAGTCGACTCCTGGCTATGGCACGAACTACGAGGGTTTGTACTTCCAGCAAGACGTCAACTGCACGCCTGACGAAACCCGCTCCTGTGCGTTCAAGGACGCTGACTTCCGTAAGGCTTTCGCCAAGTCGATCGACCGCAACCTGATCCTCGCCAACATCTACGACCCGATCTTCCCCGGTGGGCCGCTGCTGAACTGCGGTCTGTGGGTGCCGACAATCGGCCCATGGTGCGATCAGACGATCTTCGGCGCCGCTGACGGCACCGATGCCTTCTTCGACTCCGCTGGCGCCGAGACAATCCTCACCGACGCCGGTTGGGAAAAAGATGGCAGTGGCATGTGGGCCAAGGATGGCGTTGCACCGGAGATCCACTGGATCATCAACTCGGGCAACACGCGCCGTGAGTCGACCCAGGCTCTGATGATCCCCGAGCTGCAAGCAGCCGGGTTCAATATCATCGCTGACAACTGCGATGCAGCCTGCTACTTCCAGCAGCGCCTGCCAGCACTGAAGTACGACATGGCGATGTACATCAACACCGCTAGCCCCGACCCCACGGTCACGGGAATCATGGCGTGCTCATCGGTGCCTTCGCCCGACAACGGCAACCAAGGCCAGAACTCAGCTGGTTGGTGCAACGAAGATGCATCAGCGATGATGACGGAGTCGGATCAGACCATCGACGACGCGGCCCGCGCCGACTTGATCCACAAGATTGGTGCATTCCTCGCCGAGGACGCGGTCATGTTGCCGCTGTACCAGTTCCCCAACATCGCCGCATGGCGTACAGACCAGGTTGGTGGCCCAGTCGACAAGGACGCAGCCAACTACCAGGCCTTCCAGAACATCAACGAGTGGGAAGACACCAACGGTGACGGCCAGATCGTTATCGGTGCCGAGCAGTGGCCAGAATGCCTCAACCCCATCACCGAGTGCGCCAACTCCTCGTGGTACGTCTGGACCACGGCGTTCAAGGTGCTCCCCGCCGTGTGGGCAACGACAGCTGAAGGCACGTACGAGGCGACTCAGCTCGTCACCGGCGAGCCCGACGTTGCGCTTGGCTGACCTGCGGGCTATAGCTACAGAAATGTCCTAGTGTGAGCGGGGCCGGCAGTTGCCGGCCCCGCTCTCGCAATTTCACTCACGTCGATAACGGAGGTGCGGCAGGATGATCAGATTCATCGGTCGAAGACTTTTGTGGACCATACCCACCCT
>JAYTZE010000286.1:0-3625 GCA_043742385.1 Ilumatobacteraceae bacterium | reverse complement strand
ATGTGCGCATGATGGGTGCCACGCAGCCGTTCCTGTCGGGTGCGATCTCCAAGACCGTCAACATGCCAGAGGAAGCATCGATCGAAGACATCGAGGCGTTGCACCAGTTGTCGTGGGAGCTCGGCTTGAAGGCGGTTGCGGTGTACCGCGACAACTGCAAGGTTGGCCAACCGTTGTCGACCGGCAAGAAGGATGGAGAAGGCGTCGATACACCGACGTCGATGGCCGCGACGCACACGGTCGAGCGAATCGTCGAGCGCCTCGTGCATCAGCCGATTCGCCAGAAGCTGCCTCGCACCCGCAGTGCTCGCACGTTCGAGTTCCGTGTTGCCGATTGCAAAGGATTCGCCAACATCGGCGAGTACGCCGACGGCCGTCCCGGCGAGATCTTCCTGACCGTGTCGAAGCAAGGCTCCACCCTCAGCGGCATCATGGATGCCTTCGCCAAGAGCATCAGCTACGGCCTGCAGTACGGGGTGCCCATGCGGGCCTTTGTCGAAGCGTTCACCAATATGCGCTTCGAACCGGCCGGCATGACCGACGATCCCGACATTCGGTTCGCCTCGTCGATCATGGACTACCTGTTCCGTCGCCTCGCGCTCGAGTACTTGACCTACGACGAGCGCGCCGAACTGGGCATCTTCTCCATCGACGAGCGCCTGCAGCCCACACTGCCTGGCGTCGAGGAAAGCGTGATCGAAACTCGCACCGGCAGCGAGATCGTCTCGGATCCGAAGAGCGTGCCCTCTGCCGAAGAGCTCACGGCTCAGTTGGATCTGGGTCTTGCGTCGAAGGCACCGAACAACGACATCACCAACCCCGGTGGCATCGTTCGTCCGGCCGCTTCGCCGAAGTCGAGCCCCCGCCAGAGCGATGCGCCGATGTGCATGCAGTGCGGCGTCCAGATGATCCGCGCCGGCTCGTGCCACGCCTGCCCCAGCTGCGGCTCGACCAGCGGCTGCAGCTGATGATGTAGACGACCGCCGAATGCCAATGGGGTTTTGAACCTCGCTTCTTGACTTCTCCTAACGACGTTCTATACTACGAATGATGTTAGATATTCCGAAGCGTGATCGACGAAATGAGCGCCATGAGGCGACCAGAGCGGAGATCCTGGTCGCGGCATGGGCGTCGGTCCGCCAAGATGGTCTGGCGGCTCTCTCCTTGCGAGAGCTGGCTCGCAGCGTCGGGATGCAGGCGCCGTCGCTCTACTCGTACTTCGACTCGAAGAACGCCATCTATGACGCCATGTATGCACACGGATGTCGGGAGTACGTCGAGGCCGAGGCGCAGGTGCCCCGGACCGGAGACTTGTTGGCAGACCTCAAGGCTGGGATCCGGTTCTTCGTTGGCTTTTGCACAGAGGACCCCGCGCGCTATCAGCTGCTGTTCCAGCGCACGATCCCTGGGTTCGAGCCCTCGCCGGAGTCATTCGCCGTCTCGGTGGAGAGCCTGCAGGCGACGGCGGCCAGGCTGGCCGCCATGGGGATGGACCACCCACACGATCTCGACCTGATGACGGCGTTGGGCACCGGCCTCGCTGACCAGCAAATCTCGAACGACCCAGGAGGCGACCGGTGGGTCCTCTTGGTAGACGAGGCAGTGGAGATGTTTTTCAACTACGTGACCAGCCGTCCCAATCGGCGAGGAAGGAACAAGAGGTGACCATCACAGCCACATTGGTGAGCGACATTCCAGCCATCGGCCGAGCCGAGGCCCGGGCGCTCTCCGCCACAGAGAACCAACGGGTACTCGAGCTCCTGCGCTCGTTGTCCGACGAGGAATGGGCGCAGCCCACGGATTGTCCGGCTTGGGATGTGCGTGCCCTGGCCGGCCACGTCCTGGGCGGCATGGAAGGCTTCTCGTCCCTCCGCCGCTTCGTACACATCATGCGGGCAGCCTCGAAGGCCGCCGGCGACGGACCGTTCGCCGACGGGATGACCGCTGTGCAGGTGCAGGAGCGGGCCGGTCTAGATCGAGTGGAGCTGCTCGAGCGGCTGCGAGTGGCGGGACCGCAGGCGTCGCGATGGCGGAGCAAGGTGCCTGCTCCGTTCAGGCGGGCGCCGATCAAGGAGGAGGTCAACGATGTCACGGAGAAGTGGCGGATGGGCTACCTGCTCGACGTCATCCTCACGAGGGACACATGGATGCACCGCGTGGACATCGCCCGGGCCACCGGGCATGAGCTCATCATGACCGCCGACCACGACGGGCGGATCGTCGCCGACGCAGTGGCGGAATGGGCCCGTCGTCACGGTCGGCCCTTCATCCTCGAACTCACCGGCCCCGCAGGTGGCCGCTTCGTCGCCGGCAGCGGTGGCGAGGCGCTCACCCTCGACGCAGTCGAGCTGTGCCGGACGTTCTCCGGGCGTCGTGCCGGTGCAGGACTGCTCGCGACGCAGGTGCCGTTCTGATGGAGACGCGTGTGACCGAGGTCGCCACGGGCATTCATCAGCTCACGACCCACCTCATGGAGATGGACTTCGGCTTCAATCAGTACCTGATCGCCGGTGAGGAGCCGCTGCTCTTCCACACCGGCATGCGCGGAATGTTCCCGCTCGTGTCCGGAGCGATCTCGAGCGTTCTGCCGATGGACTCACTGCGTTGGGTGTCTTTCGGACACGTCGAAGCCGACGAGTGCGGGGCAATGAACGCTCTACTAGCCGAAGCCCCGCGGGCCACAGTCGCCCAGGGCGTGATCGGCTGCATGGTATCGATCGGCGATCTCGCGGACCGTCCACCGCGCCCGCTCGCCGACGGTGAGGTCCTCGACATCGGCGGGCACCAGATCCGTTGGATCGACACACCCCACGTCCCACACGGCTGGGAGGCCGGAGTCCTCTACGACGAGACGACGCGCACGTTGTTTTGCGGCGACCTGTTCGCCCGCTGGGGCGCTTACCCCGCCTCGACAACTGACGACATCGTCGGCCCGGCCGCCGAAGCCGACAACGGTGATGACTACGGCTCGTGGGCATTGCGTCCCACCTCTGGGTCCACCATACGGCGCCTCGCCGAGCTGGACATTGCCAACCTCGCACTCATGCACGGTCCCGTCTTCACCGGTGACTGCCGGGCCGCGCTGAGCGCCCTGGCTGACAACCTCGATGCTCGAATCGGAAGTATGCGATCGTGATCGACCACCGACGCAACCGCCATCGCCGTTGGAGACATTGGATGACAACCTCGCTCAGAGGTCGCCGGAACGTTGCATCATCAACAGCGCCCCCCAGCCAGGGAGCAGGGGGATCCAGAACGTGGCGAGTCGAAACAGGATGACGGCGGCGACCGCGGTGGTGCTGGTCATTCCCGCCGAGGTCAGTCCGGCGATCAGGGTCGCTTCGACGGCTCCGATCCCGCCGGGAGTCGGGGCGACGGAGGACACCATTGAGCCAACGAGGTAGACAAGCGCGATCGACGTGAACGCCGGACCGGCGCCGAACGCGGACACGGAGACGGCCAAGGCGAGGATGTAGCCCATGGTGATGGTCAGACAGCCGCCGAACAGTTCGATCATCTTGCTGGGTTGGCGGGCGATCTCACCGATGTTGGCGAGCGAGCGCTTCGTTGCCGGCAGCACACGGGTCGTCAGCAATGAGCGGCTCCATGGAATGGCCACCCCGGC
>JAYTZE010000285.1:0-3625 GCA_043742385.1 Ilumatobacteraceae bacterium | reverse complement strand
TCTGAGGGAATGAGGGAGACTTTGCAGATCGTTTCCAACGGACGGCGCTGGGGTTCGGTTGGGGCAGTGCTCTTGGTTCTGTCGGCCTGCGGGTCGTCTGGCAGTCGCTACCTCGCCAACCGTGACGAGAAGGTCTACCTACGCGTGCCGTCCTCGTGGCACGACGTTCTGCTCTCCGACACCGTTCAAGACCCGTTGACGCAAGCCACCAGCGACGCCAAGGTGATTTCGAAGTCAGTGGTCTCTCCGCAGAAGGGTGCGATCGCGCAGGAGGACCTCGACGGTGAGTCGCCATTCGCGACCATGACCGTGTACGAGACCACCGGCGTGTTCAATCAGCAACTCTCACCGTCGATGGCTCGCAAGGCGGGGTTGGTCGCGTTCGATCCCATGCTGCCATCGGATGACAAAGCCGGCCTCTCAGAGGTCATCGACTTCGATCCCAACCCGACGAACGCGAAGGTCAGCGGCTCGCGCGTGGTGTACCGCGTTCGCAGCGAAAAGAACAGCGACTGGTTGTTGACCGTGAATCTCTCGACGTACTTCGATCCATCGGAGTCGCGACTCTATGCCCTCGAAGTGATCTGCAGCCCGGAGTGCTACGACAAAGCGGCCGGCGAGATCGACAAGATCGTCAACTCGTGGAGGATCGGAATATGAGTATGAACGGCTCTTCCCTTTCGCCGACTGAGGTGACGGTGCATCAGCCGGTCATCGACGACCGCGAACCTCTGGTACGTCGCAAGGTGTTCTTCTTCGACCGGTTGAAGGTCTTCGTACTGCTCGCGATCTTCCTCGGGTTGACCACATCGCAGCAGAAGACCGACATCCCGCTGATGTCGTGGGGCGAGGCGTGGCGTGACCAGTTGCGTGCCAAGTGGTGGGTGCTGATTCTCGCCGGCATGGAGTTGATCCGCCAGATCCACAACCTCATTTCCGAGCATTCGCCGGGCTATCACCACTTCTGGCAGAAGAAGGTGTTCGGCGGTTGGGAGCGGACGATGAGCCGCATGAAGCCGTACACCAGGTTCCGTGTGTCGCGCTTGGTGAAGCGTCTCGCGTTTCTTGCGGTACTCGGCACAGTGTTCTCGTGGATGTGGGGCCTGTCGCTGTTCCAGTCGCTCGCCGAGGCACCGGCCAGGATCTTCCGCAACGTCTTCATCAATCCAGCACTCGGCTTACCGGTTGGCTTGACCATCGCGCTCAGCACCCTGGGCGGTTTGGTGTACATCGTGTTCTTCTTCGGCATCTTCTTCATCGGCGGAGTAGAGACGTTCAAGCCTGGTGAGATCCGCACCCGATTCAGCGACATCTGGGGCCAGGATCACGTCGTGCGCCGGATCAAGGAGAACCTCGACTTCCTCGAGCGACCGAAGGAGATCGAAGAACGCGGCGGCTACGTGCCAGGCGGCATCTTGCTGTGGGGTCCTCCCGGCACCGGCAAGACACTGATGGCCGAGGCCTCGGCCGGCGAGACGGGAAAGCCGTACGTGTTCGTCGACCCGGGTGCCTTCGTGCAGACCTTCGTCGGCGTTGCCCCGATGAAGATCAAGCACCTCTATCGCAAGCTGCGCAAGCTCTCGCTGCGTTACGGCGGTGTCGTCGTGTTCTTCGACGAGGCCGACGTCTTGGGCAGCCGGGGCCAGACGTCGGGCGGCTTCGACGAGAAGGACGCTCGCGATCAACTCGACTCGGCACAGTGGCTCAGTACGCAGGGCCGTCGAGAGATCGTCAACTGGCTGCAACAGCCCTCGGCGACGGAGTCAACCTCGCCCTCGCCGCCGCGACGACTACGCGACTCGATCATCATGGCCGGGATGGGTGGCATGGGCGGCGGGGGCACGCTGCAGGCTCTTCTGACCGAGATGAACGGTTTGAACAAGCCACGAGGCTTCTTCTCCCGTCGATTCAGACAGTTCCTCAACATCAAGTCCAGGCCGCCGCCTCGCTATCGCATCCTGCATATGTTCGCCACCAACCTGCCGACCGCACTCGACGCAGCCCTGCTGCGGCCCGGTCGTGTGGATCGCATCTACAAGGTCGGATATCCGATGAAGGACGGGCGAGCGCGTACCTTCCAGGGATACTTCGACAAGATCAGGCACACGGTGACCGCGCCCGAAATCGATCGCCTGGCGACCATGACGCCGGGCGCCACAGGCGCCAGTGTGAAGGACCTGGTCAACGAGGCCGTGCTTGTCGCCCTGCGCGAGAAGCGCGACATCGTCACCTGGGCCGACGTTTTGCAAGCTCGGTACCTGCGCCGAGTCGGCGAGCACGAGCAGGTCGAGTTCATCGAGCGCGAACGTCATGCGGTTGCAATTCACGAGGCCTGCCACGCGGTGACTGCGTATCTCAAGCGCCGGTCGATGGAGATCGACTTCGTCAGCATCGAGCCCGGTGGTGACTACCTCGGCGTCGTCATGAGCATGTACGACGACCAGACCTTCCTGAGTTGGCGCTCGACATTCGAGGTCGATGCGCTCGTTTCCCTGGCCTCTTTGGCAGGCGAGCGGATGTTCTTCGACGGCGACAGTTCAGCAGGCGTGTCGGCCGACCTGCGCAACGCGACGTACCTCGCAATGATGATGGAGAGCGCCTGGGGGATGGGCGACACCATTGCTGCTCAGTCCGTTTTCAAAGAGATCATGGGCGGGCCCGGCGCCGGTTATCGCACTGCGGCAGACAAAGACGATGCCGAGGCCCAACATCGCGCGTCCATGGCCAACCGCATCGAAATGCGCCTTGGCAACATCCTGGACGAAGCCACGCGCGTGCTGCACGAGCATCGGCACATGGTCTTGGCCATCGCCCATGCGCTCGAGACCCACAAGACGATCTCCGGCGACGACGTCGCCGCAATCTTCGAAGGTCGCCAGGGTCCCAAAGTGTACGGGCAGGACTACCACCACCCGTCGTTCATGGAGGTGGCCGACCGGTATCACAACGAGGCACTCGCTGCTCACCGCATGACGGGTCGGGTCGAGGTTCCGCTGCCAGTCCTGGCGCGCGGCAATCCTCAACTGGTCGCTCCGTCAGAACAGCTCCCGCCACCGAATCTGTAGCAAGCGAGCGACTACTAGATCCGGCAGTCGAGCAGGATCTTGCCCTCAACGTCGCGACCGAGAATTCGGGCGTGCGCCTCGGCTGCGCCCGACAGCGGCAGCACATCGCCAATCGGAACGTGCACGGTGCCGGCAGCCATCATCGCCAGCAGCGTGTTGAGAGCGGTGCGCTGTTCCTCGGGCGTGTCGACCAAGCCGGCGTATCCGAGCAGGTTGACGCCCTTGCGGTACAGCCGGCGGAGGTTGATCGACACCTGTTCGTTGTTCGACGTGCCGTACACGACGAGGCGACCCTGGTTGGCGATGGAAGCGATGGCCGCATCGGTGAACGGCCCACCGAGCGAGTCAAGGATCACGGTCGGCGAGAAGCTCCCGACCGCTGTCTCCACACCATCGGCGTCCGTGACGATCACGTTGTCTGCGCCGTTGGCGACGATGCCGTCGACCTTGGCCGGTGAACCGGTTTGCCCCCACACCTCTGCGCCTGCAGCCTTCGCCAACTGGATGGCCAACGCTCCCACGCCTCCGCTGGCGCCGAACACGAGCACCCGATCGTTGTC
>JAYTZE010000284.1:0-7086 GCA_043742385.1 Ilumatobacteraceae bacterium | reverse complement strand
CGATCTTGGCGACGTCGATCCCGCTGAACTCGACCCGGCGACCGGTCGCAGGCCAGCCGTCGAGCTCTCCTTCGTGGGTCGCCCGGAAGGTCCAGAAGTCGACGCCGAGGTCGCCGTCGGCCAGTGTCCCGTGCAGCGTCATCTCCTGATCGGGGAACGCCTCGTGGAATGCGGCGATGACATCGCGGAGCCCGTCGTGGCCCGATCGTTGGCCGGGCATCGGGTTGTGATCGATGACGTCGGGCCAGTACACCTCGTCGAGCAGCGACACGTCGCCCTTCGCGAACAGCTCCTCGATGTTGCGCCTCATGACCTCACGCACTGCAGCTGGATCGGGCTCCATGTCGGTGAACTATAGTGTTTCGATGACGGTCGCCAGAGCAGCACTAGATAGATGCTGGGGATGGGAGAGGCGATGATCGACGGGATCCCGGTGATCGATGCGGTCGTGCACCCGTACAACCTCAGCGAGGGGAACATCGCGTCTGACTTGGGTGCGATGGTACGCGAGGGCTTTTACCAGTTGCACATGCACTGGAACCCCCCGGACCTGCAAGCGCCCCGGTCGTGGTTTCAGAGCGACCAGAGCGTCGACGTTCTGGCCGGCACCCTGTTTCTGGAGAGCGATGTCGACATCGCCGCGTATCACACGCTGCGCCTCGACTCGCTGTTCCGCGACGGACTGTGCAGCCGCTCCAAGAACATCGAGCTCCAAGGTCGGTGGCCGCAGCGGTTCGTCGGGTACGTCGGTCTCGATCCGACTCTCGGAGTCGGACGCGCGCTCGCCGACCTCGACGAGCAGATGGCGGAACTTCCCTCTGCGATCGGGGTGAAGTTCTATCCCGACCAGGTGAACCCCTACCGCACGTTCCGGATGGACGACCCGAGCGTGTGCTTCCCGATCTACGAGCGAGCGCTCGAGCATGGCTTGAAGGTCATCGCCGTACACAAAGCGCTGCCGAACGGCCCCGTTCCGCTAGCCCCCTACCGGGTCGACGACGTCGAGGGTGCAGCGATGGCGTTCCCGCAGTTGCAGTTCGAAATTGTGCACGCAGGGATGGCGTTCGTCGAGGAGACCGCGTACGCGCTCGCCCGCTTTCCGAACGTGTTCGCCAACCTGGAGGTTACGACGCTGCTGCTCGCCAAGGCCCCGCGCCTGTTCCAGGAAGCCCTTGCGACCTTCCTGTTCTGGGGTGGCCCGACGAAGATCATCTGGGCCGATGGCGCGAACTTCGCCCACCCTCAGGGAATGCTGCAGCGGTTCTGGGACCTCCAGATGGATGAAGAGATCCTGCAGCGGTACAACCTCCCGCCGCTCGACCGCGAACTGAAGCGTCGCATCCTCGGCCAAAACTATGCTGACATGATCGGGCTCGATCTCGATGTGGCGATGACCGCCACGGCGGGCGACGAGTGGGCGCGCAGTCGGGGTGCTGGCGATCGGCTTGCCCCGTACACGGTGTGGGGGAATGCATTGGGCGAGGACTACGGCGAGACGATGGCGCGCCAGAGCGCCTCGGCCGGGCAGGCAGGGTTCCTGCACGTCAAGGGAGGCTCGTGACGCCGTTGGCGCGGGTGCGCCGAGACGAGGCGGTCGCCGCTGTCGATCGCGTCGTCGACCCGTGTTCGGCTGCGATGGGGCTGCCGATCGGACTCGCCGAACTCGGCCTGGCGACAGTCCATGTACTCGACTCGGCCGAGGCACAGGCACAGGCACAGGTGCGGGTTCGCCTTCGTCTCACCTCGCCGTGCTGCGCTTATGGCCCGACCATGGCAGGCGCGATCGAGCAGGAGCTGACCGCGCTCGAGTGGGTCAGGTCCGCCTCCGTCGAGATCGATCATGCGGCAATGTGGACCGAGTCGCGCATCGCGCCCGAGGCAGCCGCTCGACTCGCGATGCGACGGTCGACGACGATCGCCGTGACCGGGGTCCGACCGTACGAATGGACGAAGGACCAGAAGGAGACCGCTCGTGAATGAGCCAGCTAGCCGTTACCTAGTCGTCGACGACATCCGCACCCACTACTGGGAGGTTGGTGAAGGACCGACGCTCGTCCTCCTTCACGCCGGCGGGTACGGCGAGAACGCCGAGCGCTCGTGGCACCGCAACTTCGCCGCTCTGGCGTCCGAGCATCGTGTCGTGGCACCCGACTGGCTCGGCTTCGGCAAGACGGAGAAGATCCGCGACTTCGGACGCGGGCACGCACGGATGCTCGATCACCTCGTTCGCCTCCTCGAGGTGATGGATGTGGGCGAAGCGGACTTTGTCGGACTCTCGATGGGTGGGACGTTCCTCCTCAAGGCCATGGCGACCGGCGTGCCGGTGCTGCCGGTCCGCAGGCTGGTCCTCGTCTCGAGTGGCGGTTTCAGCCCCCTCAACGAGGCGCGCCGGATCCTTCAGGACTACGACGGGACGATGGAAGCGATGCGGGCGCAACTTCAGCAGGTCTTCCACGAGCCGCTGTGGGCCGACGATGACTTCGTCCGTCCGTACTGGGAGGCAAGCCTGCAGCCCGGCCAATGGGAGTCGGTGTCGTCGCCGAGCCTCCGCGCCCCATTCGCACCTCCGCGTGGCGACTTCGGCAACACTGACGACACTCCGTACGAGCAGATCACCGTGCCGACCCTGTTGACGGCCGGCGCCCAGGACAAGCTTCGCGAGCCCGGTTACGCGCCGGCGATCGGCCAGCGGATCGCGCGATGCGAGGTCATCGTGTACGACCCATGTGGTCACTGCCCCAACGTGGAGCGCGCCGACGAATGGAACGACGCGGTGCTCGACTGGCTGCGACGCACGCCGGTGAACGGCGCGTGATCGACGTCGTCGTCCCCCACAACGCGCTCGTCGCCGAGATGGGCGTGCTGCCGCCGACGATGCGTCCGATTCCGGTCGAGCCCGACGCCGTGCCGCGCTCGGCCGAGGTAGTGGTGTTCGGCGCCGAGCTCCGTCATCTCCTGCCCGTGCTCGGCGACATCGACGGGCTGCGGGTTGTCCAAACGTTGAACGCCGGAGTCGAGTGGCTGCTCCCGCTCGTTCCGCCGGGGGTGACGCTGTGCAACGCATCCGGTGTTCACGATGGACCGGTCGCCGAGTGGGTCGTGGCGATGATCCTGGCGATGGAGCGTCGGTTGCTCCGCTTCGTTGTGGCCCAGGGCGAGCGCCATTGGGACGCCTCGGGAAATGCCCTGACTACCGCCCCCGATGAGATCGAGGCCGACGATCTCGATGGCAAGCGGGTACTCATCGTCGGGCATGGATCGATCGGACGCGCCGTCGAGGCCCGGCTCGAGCCGTTCGGGGTGACAGTGGTCGGCGTCGCGTCCCGTGCCCGAGACGGCGCACGAGGCCCGGAGTCTCTGCCCGACCTGCTGCCCGATGCCGACGTCGTGGTGCTGCTCGCTCCGCTCACCGACTCGACACGAGGCATGGTCGATGCCGGGTTCCTCTCGCGGATGCACGACGGAGCGCTGTTCGTCAACGCGGCCAGAGGGGCCATGGTCGACCACGACGCCTTGGAGTCCGAGCTACGCAGCGGCCGGCTCCGTGCCGTCCTCGACGTCACCGAGCCCGAGCCCTTGCCTGCCGAGCACTCGCTGTGGACTGCGCCGAACCTGTTCATCACGCCTCATGTCGCGGGGACATCGAGGCGATGGAAGATCCGCGCTTACCGCTTCGTCGGCGAGCAGCTCCGTCGCTACGCAGCCGGCGAACAGCTTCTCAACGTCCGAACCGACTACTGAGCCGAGAGTGCGCCGAGCTGCGTCAGGAGGGTCAGCTCGTCGTAGTAGACGGTCTCTCGCAGCAATCTGTCGGCATCGAAGAGGAAGAACACGGCCGCACGCAGGTCCATCGATTGGCCGGTGGGTTCGATGCCCGCGTAGATCCCGACGTGGGTGCCGGTCATCACGCCCTCGATGATCACTGCGTCGACGGCGTGACGGAGCGTGACGACGCTCAACACCAGATCTGGAAAGGCTCCGAGGAGATGGGCGAGGAGCTCGCGAACCGCCGTGTCGCCGCGGTGCAGTTGGTGCAGCGGCGCCACGTCGTACTCCGGTTCACCGTCGAATGTGGCGAGCGTTGCGTCGAGGTCACCGGCCATCTCGGCATCCATGTGCCGCCGGACAGTCGCTTCTCGCCGCTCCTGCAGGGCGGCGTCGGGGAATCCAGCGGAAGGCGAGGTCGGTCCGGGCACGACCGAACCGTAGCAAGCCGCATGGCATCTGTCTGACGACCGTCACCGATGCAGTAGGGTCGAGCGATGGCATCACCCAAGCCCCAGATCGGGGTTCACCTCCCGCACGGCGTCCCCGGAATCGACGGCGACACGATGCTCACGTGGGCGCGCAACGCAGACACAGCCGGGTTTTCTTCGCTCGGCGTTGCCGAACGCTTGGCATACGCGTCGGCGGATGCCATGGTGTCGCTGACGGCGGCAGCCGCGGTGACGACGCGCATCCGGCTGCTCGCGAACATCTTCATCTCGTCGTTGCGCGCTCCCGCAGTGTTCGCCAAGGAGGTGGCCACCCTCAGTTTGTTCGCACAAGGTCGGCTCACGGTCGGTGTCGCGGCCGGGGCACGGCCGCAGGACTACGAGGCGACCGGCGTGTCCTGGGACGAGCGAGGCAAGCGCGTTGATGCCGCGCTCGAGGCCCTCATGGCATTGGCGACGCCGAGCGACTACCCGCACTCTCTCGGCCCCGTGCCGGACCCGTCGATCGAGATCCTCGTCGGCGGCGCGTCAAAGGGTGCGATCGCACGCATGCTCCGCTTCGGGCACGGCTACATCGGCGGCGGCGTGAAGCCGGAGTTCGTCGGCTACGAGATCATGGCGGTCAAGGGTGCTTGGGCTGCTGCCGGCAAGCCGGGCGAGCCACGCATCGTCGCCGGCACCTGGTTCGCGAGCGACGAGCGTTACGACGAAGCGCTCGAATGGCAGCAGACGTACCTCGAACAGGGAGGTCCACCCGAGTTCGTCCGTGCCCCGATCGCCAAGGGCCGGGACGGGGTCCGCGAAACTGTCGAGGCATACGCCGCTGTCGGTGCGACCGAGGTGGTGCTGTTCGGCGGCGTCGCCAACCCCGCCGAACTCGACTGGCTCGCCGATACCTTGGCCGACTATCTCGGCTGAGCTGGCTCAGCTGAAGAAGTCGTCCCACGCGTCCTGGTCGTAGGCGAGGTGGTAGGCCTCGGTGAATCGCCCATCGGCTCCGACCGTGAACACGACTGCCTCGTCGATCTCGAGGCTTCGCCCGTTGCGCTGCGCAGTCAGATGGGCGAGCGCCACCGCATGGCCGTCGCTACCGAGGTAGTCGAATCCGACGGCCATGTACGTCCCGTCGGTGAGCTCGTGACACTTTGCGAAGTTGGCGAACACCTGCTCCATCCCGGTATCTACGCCGGACACCAGACTCTTGCCGGGAAGGACCCAGCGAATCGAGTCCCAGTCGAAGATCCGCTTCACGGTCTCCATGTCGCCGGCCTTGAACGCCTCATGGGCGCGACGCACCTTCGTCGCGTTCGGGTGCTCTGGCGATTCATCCTTGTTGGTCACGATTCCCCCTGTCGTCGGTCGTGTCGAACGTCGTGTGTCCGAACGGTATATCCTTTGAGTGACGACCGCAACGAAGACGATATGAGCGACCGAAAGAAGCAAACAGTGCCGTTGACCACCGACGACAATCGCGTGAGCAAGGCGTACATCGACTTCGACTTCGGCCAGGTCCACGTCGTCACGGCGGGCAGCGGACCGACAGTTCTCCTCCTCCACCAGACCCCGCGGAGCTGGCGCGAGTACGCGACGGTGATCCCGCTGCTCGCCGCGCAAGGGTTCGGTGTCGTGGCGATGGACACCGTCGGCTTCGGCGAGAGCGACCAGCCGCCCGGCGTTGGTTCCATCGAGGTGTGGGCATCCGCGGCGGGGGGAGTGCTCGACGCGATGCACATCCGGCGGGCACACGTGGTCGGGCACCACACCGGCGGAGTTATCGCGATCGAGCTGGCGGCGCAGCGGCCAGAGCTGATCGGCCGCCTCGTTCTGTCGTCGACGCCGTTCACGGGCCGGGAGTTCCGCGCGGCTCGTGCGGAGCGACCGCCCATCGACGAGGTCGAGATCACCGAGAACGGATCGTGGCTGACCACGCTGTGGGGCCGGCGCCAAGGTTTCTATCCGCCGGAAAGGCCGGACCTGCTCACGGCCTTCGTGCGCGACGCGCTCGCAGTGATCGACCGGCTCGAGTACGGGCATCGCGCTGTGGGTTGTTACCGCATGGAGGATCGAATTGCGCTCGTGAGCGCGCCGACGCTGATCGTACGTGCCACGGACGACCCGTTCGCGTCGCCTCATGCGGAGGAGATTCAGCAGGCGCTGGGTCCGTCGTGCGCTGCGACGATCGTCGACATCCCCGGCGGCATGGTGCCGCTCCCCGACCAAAAGCCGGCGGAGCTCGTCGGCGTGATCGCGCCATTCCTGCGAGCAACTCGGTGAGGGCTGCACGCGTCACCGCGTTCGGCGCTGCTCCCGAGATTGTCGTCGAGCCCGCACCGGCACTTCGCGAAGGCCGCACCCTCGTCGAGGTGCGTGCGGCATCGGTCGGGCACATCGACGGCACGATCTGGGGTGGAAGGTTCCTTCGCCATCCACCGCTGCCCTACGTGCCGGGCGTCGAGGCCGCCGGACTCGTGATCGCCTCGGACGAGTTCGAGACAGGGGAACGCGTGTGGGTGCGCGGGGGTGGCCTCGGGACCGTCGAGGACGGCACGTGGCGCGAGATCGTCGACGCGCCCTCCGCTGCCTGCGGCCCGCTTCCCGATGCCGTCTCGTGGAGCGTGGGAGCAGCCTTCTTCTCACCGGTCACCTCGGCATGGGTGGCCCTCCACGAAGTCGCTGCGCTGCAACCCGGAGAGCGAGTACTGGTCACTGGGGCCTCCGGAGCAGTAGGGATGATGGCAGTGCAGATCGCCAGCGAGCACGGGGCGACCGTCACTGGTTCGGCATCGTCGCCAGCGCGTGCGGCGCTCGTACCCGCCGGCGCCCACGAGGTGTTGCTGGTCGACCCCGCCACCGGGGCGATCCCGCCAGGCCA